>JAAFJQ010000299.1 GCA_013298185.1 Deinococcales bacterium | reverse complement strand
CTTTTTTGGCAGGTTGCGGGATTTGGATTCGCCAAATCGCATACAACACACCAACAAACGACAAGGCATTAAAAAAGAAAATACTGGTCAGACCAAGCGGTGCAACCACCCCAAACAGCGCCCCACCCAAAACCCGCGTGGTATTAAACGCCAAGGTATTCAGCGCAATCGCATTTGCCATCAGCTCCCGAGGGACCAAACTCGGCACAAGGCTCTGACGCGCCACCATATCCGCCACATTCGCCAAACCAGAACAAAACGCCAAAGCTGCCACCAACGGAAACGAAGCCAGATGAAAACCCACCACCACCGTAAAACCAATTGCCACACACATCAAAGTCAGTTGTGCAAACAACAAAGCGGTTCTTCTCGAGAACCGATCAAGCAACGCCCCAGCAAACAACGACAACAACAAACTCGGCGACCATTGAATCGCACTGAGAATACCAAGTTGAGCCGTTGCCACACTCGGTTGATTTGGGTATAAAACCGTGACCACCAACCAAGCAATTGCACTGGCTTGCAACCAAGAACCAGTCAACGAGAAAATCTGTGCAAACCAGTAACGGCGATACGCTGGAACAACAAACGCGGCGAAAATCTGCACAATCAGAGCATATTCCTTTTGAACAACCTCGAGGGTAAGAAGATCAAGCCACTACCCATTGCGTGATTTGTTTTTTCTCCAAATCAAATCGCACACCAACCTTGACCACAGGGCGGCTGATGCCATCAGCGTAACCAAGTGCATCAATTTGCTTCAAAGCACTTTTGGCTGTACCTTTTAACTTAAACTCAAAAATAATACTGTGGCTGGGTGTCTCGAGCAGCGTGTTAATCCGACCATGCGCGGTTTGCACTTGGCTCTGGGTTCTAAGACCCGTACTGATCAGCATCAAATGAACCAGTGAATGAATATAATCCTCTTTCGCAGGAAAAATTTCATAAGGAATACTTGTCAAAATACGGTTAATCGTGGCAAAAAAAACCCGCCAATTCAAATCCAAAAGCGCCTGTTGTAACTCGAGGCTAAAACTCCCCTCAAAACTTGGCAGACTTTGGCTGTACTCAGTCAACAACCCACTCGAGAAAGAACGCCGCACTTCTTCATTCGGGTAACGCAGCGTATAACGCAAACCCAAAGTATCCGACTGCAAGCGCCCAATGGTCAAATACCCCGTTTGAAACATCAAACCCACAGGGTCAAGATTGTCAACATTATCAGCCACCAAAGCGCGATCAGGTAAATCAAAATGCTCAAACTTAAACGGATTGATACGGGCTTTACGCACCAACTCGAGTAAAAAAGTCGGTGTGCCTGTCTCATACCAAAATGATTTGAACTGCTGCTGCTCGAGGAAAAGCAAGAAACTAAACGGACAGTAAACCCTACTTTCTCCATCCCACGAATACCCATTATACCAATGCTTAATACTCTCCCAAAGCGTCTCAAGGTCAAGACTAAATTTTTGCGCCAAGGCTTTCAGGTACGTCGGGAAACCAATTTCAATTTCGCTTCTCGAGTATCCACACAGCGTAGCGTATTTTGGGTTGAGGCTGATGTCTTGGAGGTTATTAAGGTCAGAGAACAAGCTGAGCTTCCCAATTTTTGAAACACCCGTTAAAAACACCAACTCGAGGTACGCATTCATTGGCTTTAAAACTCCGTACAGGCTTCTTAAAACCGCTTGGTGGGCGTTACGTTTTTCTGGCTCGAGCAGATAATCGGTAATTGGTTTATCGTACTCATCTATTAACACCACAACTTTAGCTTGGTTTGAGAGTTTATAAATCAGTTCTTCAAATGCCGAACGAACCGTGTCCTGCTCGAGGATTAGACCATATTCAAATGCCGATTGCTGCAAACTGTCTAAAACTGAAACTTCGAGTGGACGCGCTGAAAAATCCAACCTCGAAAAATCCAGCCGAATCACAGGATGTACCACAAAATCATGGTTATCCTCGAGCCACAAACTCTTAAATAAATCCTTACGTCCATCAAAAATAGCTTTTAGTGTAGACACCAGCAAAGACTTACCAAAACGCCGAGGGCGAGACAAAAAATAAGACTTACCTGACTCGAGCAAACCATGGATCAACTGGGTTTTATCCACATAAACATAATTTTCTTCACGCAATGTAGGAAAATCCTGAATGCTAATGGGCAGGGTGTTCATACATTGTATTCTAGCACTGCACTTATGGATAGCCCAGCACAAGCTGCCTGCGTTTTGCCCACTCGAGCGCCGTGAAAATACCATTCTCAAGGCTGCGCTCAGACTTCCAGCCCAGCCAATCCAATGCCCGATCCGCATTGGCATACGCACCCGCCACATCACCGGGTCTTGGAGCAGTTTCTCGTTTTTTGATTTCCGAACCCCAAACCCGCTCAAAAGCTCTTAGCAATTCACAGACAGTAACACCCTCGCCAGTGCCTAGATTCACCGCACCATACGACGAAGTTGCCTTGGTTAGTGCCACGTCAAATTGCTCAACTGCTTTGACATGCGCCATTGCTAAATCCCAAACATGAATAAAATCGCGGATACCAGTGCCATCTCGAGTCGCCCAATTTGTGCCAGTGATCAGAAATTCTGGGAGCTTACCAGCCGCAACATCCACCAACTTACCCAACACATGAGATGGTGCTTTGACATGCACACCACTACGCAGCAAAGGATCAGCCCCAATTGGATTGAAGTAACGCAACGCCAAACCACGAAGGCGCGTCGCTGCACACATATCCTCGAGAATCATTTCCATCATGTACTTGGTGCGAGCATACGGGCTAGAAGGTTTTAAGGGCGAGTCCTCCGTCACCAAAAACGAATCTGAAGCATCGTAAATACTGGCACTTGAACTAAAAACAATTCTGTGAATACCGAGCCGCTCGAGGTTCCAAAATAACTCGAGTGACTTAGACACATTTTCGGTGTAGTACACATAAGGCTCAGACACCGATTCGGGAACAACAATACGAGCCGCGCAGTGAATCACAGCATCTATATCTGGATGCTCGAGAACAATTTTTTGCAACACGGCAAAATCAGCAATATCGCCATGATAAAATGGATGAACTCGAGTAAACGCCAATGCACCCGTGACCAAAGAATCCAAAACAATTGGCAGATGCCCAGAGTCCGTCAAGGCAGAAGTAATGGTACTGCCAATATAACCCGCGCCGCCAGTTATCAACACTTTCATGGGTTTATTCTAACGCGAACCAAAACCAGTCAGGATAACACGCAAGGTTTTCAGCACCACCAGAATATCCAACCAAATCGAAAAGTGCTTGACGTAGTATAAATCGTATTCCAATTTTTCTCGAGTTTCATCTTCAGAAGCCGCGTAACCATGCACCACTTGCGCCCAACCAGTGATACCGGGTCGAACCAAATGCCGAGCATCATAAAAAGGAATGTTACTCGAGAAATCAGCCACAAATTTAGCCTGTTCAGGGCGAGGACCAATCAAAGCCATGTCACCCGTCAGCACATTCCAAAACTGCGGCAATTCATCCAAACGAAATTTACGAATCACACGCCCGACTCGAGTCACACGATCATCATCGGTAGCAGCAAATTTTGCCCCAGCGCTTTCAGAATCGGTCCGCATACTACGAAACTTCACCATCCGAAACTCACGCCCTGCCAATCCAACCCGTTGCTGAAAAAACAACACTGGACCAGCCGAATCAAGCCTGACCAGTACAGCCACAAGCAACACAACAGGCAACCACAAAGGCAAGGTCAGCACAATAAGCAGCGTTTCCCAAAGGCGTTTTAAGCCCAAGTAAAGCCGAGAAACCAATAACCCTGTCGAATCCTCCGCCAAGCGATCCAACCAAACACGACCCGTTAAGCCCTCGAGCAGCACAGAAGCATCCAAAACAGGAATCCCTTTGGAAGTCGCAGATGCTAAAAAACGAGTCCAAGCAGCATCCAATGGATTATGCAAATCCGCCACAATTGCCACGGTTTCTCGAGCATTGAATTCTGGTTTCTCG
>JAAFJQ010000298.1 GCA_013298185.1 Deinococcales bacterium | reverse complement strand
CTGTAAATCATTTTGCTGGTCGGACTGTCTTGACGCACCTCGCCGTTGATTCGGGTGGTGACATGCGACTCTGAAGGCTCGAGGTCGGTTTCTAAGTGTGGTCCAAAAGGCAAGAAGTTGTCTGCACCTTTGGCACGAAACCATTGTAAATCTGATTTTTGTTTGTCTCGAGCCGTCAAGTCAATCGCGCAGGTGTAACCCAAAACATGTGACAGCGCTTCGGATTCACTGACCCTTTGCGCTCGAGATTTCATCACCAAGCCGAGTTCGCCCTCAAAGTGAAAGTTCTCTGTCCAAGCTGGGTAAGCAACTGTTGCCCCATGCAAAGACAAGGTATTCGGTCCTTTTAAGAATAAGCCCGGTTCTGGTGGCACTTCTCCGCCCATTTCGGCGGCATGGGCAGCATAGTTCTTGCCGACGCAGATAATTTTGCTTGGCGCAGCAGGCACAAGCATTTGGATTTGACTGCTCGAGAAAACTGTGCCGGTTGGCTCGAGGTTCGGGAAATGCACGGCTTTGACGCTATCGCCTTCTAAGATGCCCCAATGGATGCTTTGGTCTACCTGAAATCGGATGATTTTCATAGCCCAAGTGTATCATTTGAACTCACCTCGAGCTTAAACTGTCATTCCAAAAACATGATCAAAAACCAGAGGCGCAGCACGCTGCGCCTCTACGGCAAGTATGATTCAATTTCGTTTTGGTCATATTTCGACTTTTATTTGTGTATCTGACGTCAAGATCAAAGTGGTGTTACTCTTTTTTCTCTGGCGGCTTATTCATGGCTACCCCGAGCTGTGTAAGAAGCGCAGCCAATTGTGGCAACACATCTTTACTATCCAAGCCAAGGCTGTTCAATGTGCCATCCACTGTTTTGCCAATGCCCATACCATTCATAAATTGCTGGTTCATCTTGGCGAGCGTTTCTGGGTCGCCGTAGATGTTCATGTTGCCTTTAGATAACATCTGCCCGAGCGCAGTTGCCATTTGCATTTGCACATCGCGTCCAGCTTCGACTTTCAGTTTTTGCAACTCGAACTCGAGTGCGGCGGCACTAAAGGTTTGTTTATTTTCTAAAGCTTGACGTTCAACTTCGACCCGAGCGCGTTCGACTTCGACGGTTTCTCGAGCAATATCCACGTCCACTTTCTTAACGGCAGTATCACCCCTTGCCAATTGTTCCTTGGCTTGGCTTTCGGCTTCGGCGCGGCGCAAGGTAGCAGTTGCATCGAGTTCAGCAGCTTGTTTTTGCGATTCGGCTTTTTTCACTTCCGAGAACGCCATCACTTCGGCATTGGTTTGTTGCTTAAAGCGTTCTTGTTCAATCGATTGCTTGGCGGCAATCAGTTTGGTTTGGGCTTCACGCTCGGCTTGAGCCAGTTGTGTCACCGTGACCACACTTTGATTGGCTTTTTCTCGTTCGGCTTGGGCTTCTAAAGATAATTTATCGGCATCAGCGCGGCGGCGTTCAGCATCAATCACCGCGATTTCGCGTTCACGCTGCGCCACTTCGATGACTTGTTCGCGTTCAATATCGGTTTTTTGGCGTTCTTGTTCTTTAAGAATTACCAAGCGATCACGCTCGATGGCAGCAGTTTGCACCGATTGCTGTTGAGAAATCTCGGCTTCTTTGACTTGGCGTTCTTGGTCAAGTCGGTAGGTTTCGGCTTCTCGAGCCTTCTCGGCTTGGACTTTTGCCACTTCGGTGCGTTGCCCAGCTTCGGCTTCAGCTTTGCTGCGCTCGAGGGCAAGGACTTCCATCGAGATTTCAACGTTTTTCTTGGTCAGTTGCTGACGGGCTTCTTGCTCGATGCGGTTGCGCTCGACCAGTGCTTCTTGGGTGATTTCGGTGATTTTGCGCTTGCCTTGTGCGTCAAAGATGTTGGTGTCAGACAGCAAATCTTGGTTGGTCTGGTCGAGCTTAGAAATTGTCACCGATTCCAAACTTAAGCCGTTTGGCTCGAGGTCAGCCCGTACTAAATCCTGCACGCCACCAGCAAAAGCATTGCGCTGTGAGTGAATCTCAACCAAATCCTTGGTGGCTGCTACGCTACGAAGCGCGGAAACCAGTTTTTCAAAGACCAAATGGGCGACTTCTTGGGCAGTCACGCTTTTTTCGCCCAAACTACGGCTGGCGTTCATCACTGCATCTTCTTCGGGATGGACTTTAATATAGAACTCGGCTTTGACATCCACGCGCAGGTTGTCTTTGGTGATTAAAGCATCAGCGCCTTTACGCTCGACCTCGAGTTTCAGAGTCTCGAGGTTGACAGCCACAATTTTATGCAGCACAGGGATAAAGAAATCGCCCTTATCAATTAAAACCCTGCGACCACCCCATCCTGTGACCACAAAAGCAAGGTTAGAACTCGGCTTAATAAAGAACTTTGAAAATGCCCAAGTGACGAGTCCCAAGACCAAAAAGAAAAATCCAATACCAACAGCGATGTAACCTGTAAAAGGATCAAACTTGGGAATGAAGCTACCGCCAACTAAACCAAAACCCACCAAAACCGCACCAATTAATGTGAACACAAAACTAATCATTGAATGACCTCCACAAGATAAATCCCACTTTCTTCAGCTACAACTTGAACTGGAATATTTGCAGCTATGCTCGAGTTCTTAGACCGAACAACAACCCGATGGATGTTCCCAAATGAATCTTTAATATTGGCTGCACCAGTTTGGGCATCCACTTCAAACACAGTTGAGCCAGTACAACCCACCAAGTCTTTTTGTCCTCGAATCGAAGTTTTGCGATTGCGATCAATAAAACGCATGAAGCTTATGGCAAAGCCTCGCCCTACCAAACTCGAGCCGAACAAACCAGCCAAGGCAGCGATTGGCGCATAAAGAGCGGGGAGCTTAAGCAGCGGCTCGAGCAGCAGATTAAAGCCCCATCCGACAAAGCCAAAGCTACATAGAATCACGGGTAGCATCAAACTCAAGCTCACGCCCTTACCAATACCAAACCAGCCAAGTAAATCAAATTCTCGAGCATCGCTGCCGTCGTGGTCGCTGCCATCATGCCCGTGTCCATCGCCGTGACCATGACCATCAGCGCCACTGTCAATGCTGCCCGTCACAACCACCAAGATTGCCATTGCCACCCCTGAAAGCAACGGAGCTAAAAACAAGAAATTCTGCCACTCGAGCCACGCCATTCTTCCCTCCTGTGGTGCTTTGGAGCGCTCCAGAGTATCAATACGCTCCGATGGACTTAAACGTTCCATAGTTTAGCGCTTTTTTAGAACTGGCAGCTTCGTCTATGGTCAAGGCTGAATACCATCGTTTGAAAACCCTGATGGTTCAAGAACGAAAATTTTTTACAAACAAGATTCAGTCATTTTTGAAAAAGTGACCAGAAGAACACAAGAAACCGACCATTTTTTCTGTGTGATATGCTTACAAGTAAGGAATAATTGAAGTGAATCTACTCTCTCCCCAAGCAATCAGGGCTTTTATAGAGCGGTTTCCAGAGGCTGAAGAAGTCATGCGAGTTTGGCACGCTTTGTATGAAGCCCAAGTGCGTCCTATTCAATCCCAAGCAGATTATGAAGCCATGCTCGAGTTCTTACGAGATTTGATTCGGACAAAAAACGTAGATCAAGAACCATATAAGAGCTTATGGGCAATGGCGGCGCAATTAGCGGCGGATTGGGAAAAGCACAACGACCCGTGGCTTCTCGAGGAAAATACTTCTGATAAACTGGTTCAAGTTTGAGACTGATTGCCACCAAAAACCATACTCGAGAATTTCAAAATATCATCACACTCAAAGCAGGTGATGTGGTCAAGATTGACCTAACTCGAGGTTCGCATTGGCTTGGTGACGTGTACTGCACTTTGCCAGATGGAAGTTCTGGTTGGGTCACAAGACAGGCATTTGAAAATCTCGAAGGTCATCGAGCCACAGTAGAGCAAAGTTACAGTTCTGCGGAACTTGAAACTGAAATCGGAGATATTCTCGAGGGGTATGCTAATACTCAAACAGCAACTTGGTGCAGCAATGCTCGAAGA
>JAAFJQ010000297.1 GCA_013298185.1 Deinococcales bacterium | reverse complement strand
GCTGGCGGCTTGCGCCCCAGAGGACACGACCATCGAAGGACTCGAGACATTCACTGTCACTCGAGGTCACAAAGAAGGGCGTTTATCGTACCCGACCAATCCACCCACAGGTGGCGAACATGCACCTGCTTGGCAGAACTGCGGGGTGTACGACACGCAAATTGCCAAGGAAAATGCGGTTCATAGCCTCGAGCATGGCGCGGTTTGGATTACCTATGATCCGAATTTGCCCCAGGATCAAGTTCAAAAAATCCGTGATTTGGTCAAAGGACGAGCCTTTACAGTGGTTTCACCGTATGTCTTTGGGGCGCTCGAGAAACCAATTTACGCGGTGGCGTGGGGCGTGCGGGTTGGTGTAGAAACAGCAGACGATAAGCGCTTAGATAAGTTCATCCGCAAGTACATGCAAGGACCTCAAACCCCTGAAAAAGGCGCTTCTTGCGCTGGTGCAATTGGAAATCCAATTCAGTAGATTTCTGCTAAAATAACCCAATGAATGCAGCTTTGATTCAAACGGTGCAGAACTTACCACTCGAGGAACAATTCGAGTTGTTGGATCTGTTATTTGAACAATTGACTGAACCCATGAATGACTTGCCTTTGCCAGAAGCTGAAGTCTTGGAGTTACAAAAACGCTTTGCTAGAATGCAGGATAACCCAAAAGCAGCGAAGCCTTGGCGGGAGTTTATGCAGGAAAATAAGTAATGTATTGGGTTCTGCTTGAGGAGGAAGCCGAACTCGATTTACAATACCTTCGTCAGTATTACTCGAGTCAATCAGCAAGCCTCGCAACACGTTTTACTCGAGCCTTGACCAGCAATTTTAGTGCGTTAGAGACTTTTCCTTTGGCATTTCCTGTTGTGCAAGAAATTTCAGGAGTGGCTGTGCGGCGCGTACTGATTAAAGGATTTCCAAAAGCCTTGTTGTATTTGGTTCTCGAGGAGAAATCTGAAGTCCGAATTTTGCGTTGTTATGATACCCGAAGTGCTGATTTCTCAGGTCAAAGTTGAGTTCATATGCCCAAAGCCTCGAGCCTGCTGAACTTCCCGATTTTTGGGGCGCTCAGTGTGGTGCTTGGGGTGCTGCTCGAGCGCTTAGAACTGCCATTTTGGGCGGCTTTTGCTGTGGCGATTTTGGCGCTGCCCGTGTTGTTATCGAAACTGCCCCAAGCCGTGCGTTATGCCCTGATGGTGGCACTGCTGCTCTGCCCACTGGCATGGTGGCGCAGCCATGCTACTCGGGTGATTCCCGATGACCTCGAGCCTTTTCTTGGTAAAACCATCACCCTAACAGGCGAGTACGATGGGCGTTTTTTCGGTAGCGGTGGCAGTCGGGTTTTCCTGCGTGCCAAACCTGCCCTCGAGATGGGCATGTACCGAATTACGGGCAAGCTCGAGCGCGCCAAGTGGTATCGAAATCCGGGTGTGTTTGATTTGGGTGCGTGGATGCTGGCTCGAGGAGCGCGGTACATCCTCAAAGCCAAAGAAGTCGTAGCGCTGCCTTCAGGTGTGCTTGGTGCAACCCGAGCTTGGGTGCGGACGGGTGTGCGAACAGGGCTACAACCTCGAGAAGCTGCGCTGATGACTGGGGTTGCCCTTGGCGACCCCGATGAGTTAAACGGTATTCCAGTTTCGGAAGACGGCACGGCGTGGCGTGATGTTTTTGCTCAGAGTGGCTTGGCGCATATCATGGCGTTATCGGGGCAGCAAGTGACGATTATTGTGCTGGCACTGACTTTTGCGCTGCGTGGCTTGATGATTTGGCGTTACCCCGTGCTGATTGTGGTGCTACTGGCGTACTTGGCAGTGGTCGGCACTGCGCCGAGCGTGACTCGAGCCGTGCTGATGGGCGTGGCGGTGCTGTTGGCGGGTTGGCTTGGGCGTGGTCAACTCGAGGTGCTGCCTGCGATTGGTCTGAGTGCGATTTTAACTTTGTTTTTTCAACCAGCTTGGGTAGCTGATTTGGGTTGGTTGCTGTCGTATTTGGCGGTGTTGGGCATGGTGTTTTTTGTGCCACCCATTATGGATGTGCTGCGCCTGAAAAGCCCCGATGAAAACGACCTCAATCAACGTTTTCGGACGGTTTGGGGCTTGAAGTACCTGACCTTCTCGAGGTTGCGTTATTGGATGGTTGGCATTGTCGCGGCGACACTATCGGCGCAAGCCCTGACCATGCCACTGACCGCCTCGAGTTTTGGGCAGATTCCATTGATTTCGCTTGTGTCTAACTTATTTGCCGAGCTTTTAATGCTGCCTTTGGTTGTCTTGAGTTTTGTGGCGGGGGTGCTGGGTCCACTCGGTTTTATTGTGAATTTCGGAGTGCAGCACTTGGCTTGGCTGCTGCTCGAGGGAGCAAAGTTCTTCTCGAGCGCCCCTGTTCTCGAGTGGGGCAGTATCTCAGCACTGGGGATGATTGTTTTTTACTCCTGCATTGCGGCGGTGTATGCGACACTGCTTGGTTGGTTGCGTCCGTATCAAATGCTGATTGTGATTTTAGCTGGTATTTTGGTCACAGCATTGCCCAATCGTTCTCGAGCCGAAGTGGTGTACCTCGATGTCGGACAAGGTGACAGCAGCCTGATTCGCTTGCCCGTCGGGGATATTTTGGTGGATGGTGGTGGCACACCACAATCGGATTTTGACATCGGTGAGCGGGTGGTTGTGCCAGCTTTACGCAGTTTAGGCGTGAAAAGTCTGACGGTCATTGCGACCCACGGCGATGCTGACCATGTCGAAGGGCTGAACGCGGTGCTGCGTCATTTTCGAGTCTCGAGTTTAATCATTGGACATGACAAACCCACAGGCGAGGACGCGGTTTGGGATGAACTGATCGCTACTGCCAAAAGCCGTAATATTCCCATCCGAGCCGTCGGGCGCGGAATGCGTTGGACATTGGGTGCGGCTATGATTGAATTCTTGCATCCCACCCCGCCTTACAACCTCGAGGATGACAATTACAATTCGGTTTCGTTCTCGCTCGAGTATAAAAATCGGCGGCTATTATTCCTCGGTGATGCTCCAATCGAAGTTGAAGACACGATGAATCCTGGACAGCTGACGGTGCTGAAACTGGCGCATCATGGCAGCCGATTCAGCACCGGCGAAACACTATTGCGGCGCACCACCCCCCAAGCCGTGGTGATCTCGAGCGGTGCGGATAACACTTACGGGCATCCTAGCCAAGCGGTTCTTGAGCGCTTAAAACCGTATCAACCCTTGGCTTTTCGCACTGACCGTGATGGTGCAATTACCTTTTTGCTCGAGACAGGTACTTGGCGCACGATGATGAATAACCCCCAAGCGGGTCAGTTGGGGCAAGCCACCGAGCGCCCATAAACGCGGTATGCTCGAGAACATGAGATGGATGTTTTTTGCTTTGCTTTTGGTGGCATGTGCGCCTGCGGTGAAACGCTCCGACACGGGTTTTCCAATACTGGTGGGTGCAATCTGGAATTTGCGACTCGAGACAACCAAAGCCGTCACCCTTGATTTTTCTTTGGATGGAACACCAATCACCGATAGGACAAGTTGGGTGTATGCCAACCTCAAAAGCAGCACGGCTGGAGTAGCTGGCATGGCTGCCATTCCAAGTGACCAAAAAAACTTAGTTTTGGTCTTTGCACTAGACCCAAAACGAGTTTCGCAAGTGTCGTGTATCGTGCCGAGAAACGCTGATTTTTCTCGAGCAGTTCAAGGTCTGGGCGCACTTTACAACAATGATCGCAAAACATCCGAAGCGCGTTGCACCCTGAACCAAAAGCGCTAAAACCTTAATTCAAGGTTCTCGAGGTCTGACTGCTCGGCATCAGCAATTGCCGAGCGCGTTCAATATAACTTTCTAACGTAATTGCCCATTCATCAGCCGCATCCAAATGCGGCAAGGCTAAACTGGCATGGTGCAAAATTGCTTCGGGGTTGCGCCAGCCAAGTTGCACCAGTGTATCAGCGGTCATCTGATGGGCAATCACCCAGTCGCGTGCGCCTTCACTTGCTGTCTCGAGGGCGCGAGCGTAATGTTCCAAGGCTTC
>JAAFJQ010000296.1 GCA_013298185.1 Deinococcales bacterium | reverse complement strand
GCATCGAATTGTGTGCCATCCACCAAGCGCCCAATGTAATTGACCACCACGGTTTTGCCATTGACTGCCTCTGCGCCTGTGCCGACCTTGACGTCCTCTTTTTTCAGTTCGGTGACATCAGCATCTTTGAGGCTGGTGTTGGCAGCTGGTTTGTTGGCGCACATACCACTGGCAACAGGTGGGGTTGAAGTTGGCGAGGTCTGAGTTGATGAGGAACTGCCAGTTTGTGGCGTTGGATTCTGACTGAGCCACAAGCCACCGAGTACCAAAATTCCAAGACCGACCAAAACACCAATAACGTTCTTATTCATGATGGTTATTCTAACTGCTCGAGTACAAGCAATTCCACTCTTGTTCGAGTACAAGCAATTCCACTGCTGCTCGAGTGTAAGCAATTCCACTAAAAAACCACGGTTTTATTCTGATACACCAAAACCCGATCCTCGAGATGGGCTTTGACTGCCCGTGCCAACACAGCTCGTTCAATGTCCCGCCCGACTCGAGTTAAAGCCCTAACATCATCGCGGTGCGTCACCCTCGAGACATCTTGTTCGATGATTGGACCACCGTCCAATTCAGCGGTCACATAATGGGCGGTTGCCCCGATGATTTTCACACCTCTGGCAAAAGCGCTTTTGTACGGGTTTGCGCCAATAAAAGCGGGTAAGAAACTGTGGTGAATGTTAATCACTGGTACTGCCAATTGACTTAGGAAATCGCCCGACAGAATCTGCATGTACCGTGCCAGCACCACAAAATCGGCTTGGTTGTGCAGCAGTTCTAAAATCTGTGCTTCGGAAACCGATTTATCTTCGCCTTTTTGCGATTCAACCAAGTGAAAAGGAATATCAAAGGCTTGGACATCGGTTTCAAGGTCGCGGTGATTGGAAATCACAATTGGGATTTCACAATCAAATTCGCCACGCCGTACCCGCCAGAGCAAATCGAGGATGCAGTGATCGTACTTGCTGCATAAAATTGCCATGCGTTTGGGTTCAGTGGCATAAGACAACGTCCATTCCATACCAAACGGGTTAGCCACGACTTCCTGAAAAGCCCGTTCAAATTGCGCTCTGGTCAGATCCAAACCCTCGAGTGAGAATTCTTGACGCATAAAAAAACGCCCACCTTCAGGGTCGGTGCTGTGCTGATCCGAGGAAATAATATTGGCATTGTGATTGAATAAAAATTGCGATACCGCCGCGACAATTCCGCGCTTATCAGGGCAACTGATTAACAGACGGGCGGTGTTCGGACGGGTCAGATTTTTTTTGGTGGGAAGCTCAGACATGCTTGGGCATTCTACGGGAAAACCCAAAAAGCTCAAACTGTACTTGGGCATCAGGCACTTCCTTTACTTGAGCATCAGGCACTTCATAGACTCGAGCCAGCAAAAAACGCTAAACTACTTGTATGACCTTGAAACTCCCCATCCGCAGTGCGGATGTCTTGGATGGCTCGTACAATGCTGGTTTGCGTGACGAAATGGCGTTTGGCAATGGTGACCTCATTCGTTCACTCGAGGCGCTGGGTATTGCTGGTCCGTTTAAGACTGTTTCACCGTGGGAACTCGAGGATGCTCAAAGGCAGAAGAAAATCAACACTGGTGGTTATGCTGCCATTCCATTTGGCGATCAGTACCCGCCGCTGATTGAATTCTTGCAGGGTTTCTTGGCTCGAGATCGCAGCATTGGGCTGCCGCAACAAAGCGCCAGCCATTGGCGAGCTGCCCTCGAGACAAATCTGGTGGCGCTGCTGGCACAATTCGCGCCGAGCCACGCTGACTCGAGGGTCTTTTTTAGTAATTCTGGCGCGGAAGCGATTGAAACCGCCTTAAAATTTGTCAAAGCGGCTCGTCCTAAAGCCAAGGAAATCATTAATTTCAAAGGCGCGTACCACGGCAAAACCTTTGGCGCGTTGGCGCTGACCCCGAACAACGAGTACCAAGAGATGTTCCGCCCGCTGATGCCCAATGTCACGACCTTGCCGTATGGCGACCTCGAGGCGTTTGAAACTGCGCTTAGAAAACTGGGTGCGGATGCAATTTGTGCTGTGATTGTCGAGCCAACCCAAGGCGAAGCGGGGGTGATTAGCCCACAAGCTGGGTTTCTGGCTGGGGTCGGTGACTTATGCCGAAAAAATGGCATTTTGGTGATTGCCGATGAAATCCAAACAGGACTTGGGCGCACTGGTCATTACTTTGCCAGCCTCGCTGCCGGACTCGAGCCTGATTTGGTGACATTGGCAAAACCCTTGGGTGGTGGCATGGTCGCCATTGGTGCGACGATTGCCCGTAAACAAATTTTTAATAAAACACTGGCAGGTTTCTCGAGCAAACGCCACAGCAACACCTTTGGTGGCAACAGCATGGCAATGGCAATTGGAATGCGTTGCTTAGAACTGATTATCGAAGAAGACTTGCCTAGCCGCTCAGCTCGGCTTGGACAGATGGCACTCGAGTGCTTCCTGCCCTTAAAAGACAAGTACCCCGCCCTGCTCGAGGATGTGCGCGGCGCGGGCTTATTGATTGCTTTGCAGTTTCGCACGGTGCTACCACCGAAAATTATTCCTGGTTTAGAGGAATTGGTTGGGGAACTGAGCGGGGCGCTTGGCGTGCGAATGATCTACGAAGGCGGGGTAATTGCCAATTTTTCCTTGTCCAGCAAGCGGGTGGCGCGTTTTACACCAGCCCTGAACATGCCCGAAGATGTCTTTGAAAGGTTTATCTCGAGCGTCGAGAACACCATCATTGCTTATAAAACCGCCAATACCATGCTGCGCCGAATGCCGCTGGACCGGCTGTATCGCCTTGGGCGTTTGGGTTTTGCCAAATAGTCAGCGTTTTGCGTTAGAATAAAGTATGGCAGACATTTTAACCGCTGATGACTCAGAACAAATTCGTAGCCTTCTCGAGATGATTTTATCGGCAGATGGGCATAATGTGATTCAAATGAACGATGGTCGAGCCGCACTCGCATGGCTCAAGGACAACACCCCAGACCTGATGATTCTTGACGTGACTATGCCTTTTTTAGATGGCATTGAAGTCTGCTCTCGAGCCAAACGGGTTTCGCGTCTTCGTGCCACCCCAATTATTATTTTAACTGCCCACACCGACGATGAATCGCGTCAACGGGCTAAACTGGCTGGCGCAGATGCCTTTGTCAATAAACCCCTGTCGGGCAAGAATTTGCGTTCCACAATTCAAGAAATGCTGGTCAAACGCAAGGAACTGAAAGCCAAGATGGATGCCGAGGACGCGGCTGCGGCGGCGAATGCGTAAGGCGAGGGTTTAGCACGCTAAACCCCTACAGTTTTACAAACTTCCTTTGGTACTTGGCATGTCTTGGTGTGTGACTCGAGTGGCTTGATACATGGCTCGAGCCAAGGCTTTGACAATGGCTTCGATCACATGATGGGCTTCTTGCCCAGAGAGCAAACGCACATGCAAGGTCACACCCGCATGGTTGCAAAAGCCGCGCAGGAATTCGCGCAAGTGAAAAATGTTGAAACCATTTGCGTCACCAACCACGCTGAGTTCTTCGGGGCGAAACTCGAGGTGCGCCCGTCCCGAAAAATCCAAGACCACATGGGCTAGGGTTTCGTCCATGGGTACAAATGCACTACCGTAGCGCTCGAGACCTGTTTTGTCGCTCAGGGCTTGGGCAAATGCCATGCCTAGCACAATGCCGCAATCTTCGATTAAGTGGTGCGTGTCAACATGCAAATCGCCTTTGGCTTGCACGGTCAAACCAATTCGGGCATGGCGTTGAATAGCACCGAGCATATGATCTAAAAAACCAAGTCCGGTTTGAATGCCTCCCTCGAGTGGCGCGTCCAGATTGACGGACATGACAATTTGAGTCTCGAGTGTGTTGCGTTCAACGGTGGCTTGTCGGGCAGAGGTCATGGAAGCATTGTAACGCCTTTTACAGCACCCGAGCTAAAACAAATTTTAAGTATCGCCCTTCAAAAAAGGTCACAGGATGATCCATCGCCTGACCGTTTTCCTGCACAATTTGCAATCTGCGCTTACCATCG
>JAAFJQ010000295.1 GCA_013298185.1 Deinococcales bacterium | reverse complement strand
AGGGGTGCTAAGGTCAACAGCAAGGTCAAAGGCTTGGGCTTGATTTTTAAGCCCCCCTCATTGAGGGGGAAACGCGAGGAACGAGCGTGGGGGAGTTTGTAGGAGGGCATTGTTCAACATTTCATTGAGTAACTTTGACCAGCCCTGTCACATCTGTACCCGCCGCCAACGACAACCCTGTTAAGGCACGCAAATACCCATTGGCAGCTCGAGCTGCATCGGCATTAGCACGCCCAGCAGCCAGCTCGCTCGACTCGAGTTGGATTCGAGAAATCAAACCATTCCGTAAACGCACACGGTCATTCTCTAAGGTTTTCTGCGCGGTCTCAGCATTCTTTTGTGCCAAGCCAGCACCCTCGAGCGCTCCTAATACACTGCGATGCACGTCGCGCAGTTGCGTCAGGGCTTTGCGGCGTTCTGTTCCCAATGCCCGTCGTGCATTGTCGAGGTTGGTTTGGGCTTCGCGTTTGCTTTGATCTGGAGTGTAATCGTTATCCGAGATTTTCACGATTAACTCGGCAAACTCGAGTCCCTGCGCTGCTCGAAGCACACTTGCCGAGCGTTCATCGAGTTTCTGCTCGAGGGCAGGCAAATCAATCACCCGCACCCGCAAGGCTGGTGCATCAGCAATTTGCGGTTCGACTCCACGCTCGAGTCCAAGCAAGCGTGATAATCGTGCTGCCACAATTGGACGTTGCGCTCGAGCATCAGCCAATTGTTGGCGCGAACCTGCCAGTTCAGTTTCGGCGCGTTGCACATCCAAAGTTGTTCCCGTGCGGTTCGCTAAACGCGCTTTGGCAATCTCGAGGTTCTTCTCGAGCAACTTGGTTTGATTGGTCAGCACTTCAACCGTATCCACCGATTCGGCTAAGTTGAGAAATTCGCCTGTTGTGTCATTGACCACATCAAGCCGTGCCAGTTGCACATTGACTCGAGCCGTTTCCGCCGCTTGATCGGCTTGTAGCACATCGGTGATGATCGCCAGTGGATCGGCATTTCTGGCTCGAGCCGTCTCTGTAGCTTGACGCAAAGCGCTTTGGGCGCTGTTGACTTCAGCGTTTTTCTCGAGGGCATTGGTGATGGCATTATCCAAAGTCAAACGCGGTTGTTGTTGTGCAACGGCAACAGAGAGGGCGGCGGTCAGGGCGAGGGAAAGAATCAGTTTCATGGGTTACTCCTAAAGTGTTGAAAGAGGGCAAAGGACGGAATTCAAAAAGACGAAATTGGTTAGGACTCCCCCCGCCTTCGGCGACCCCCTCCACGAGGGGGTTCAAGGTCAAGGTCAGGGTTTGGGTCTTCAAGCCCCTTCGTGGAAGGGGCTGCCTAGCGAAGCGAGGCTGGGGAAGTGCGTGAGAGGTTACGTTTTTTCCTACAGCACCTTCCCCAATGCCGCATCCAACTGCATAGCGGCAAGTGAAGCAGCAAATTGGGCGTTATTCAATTCTTGATTAGCTTGCTCAGTAGCTAACTGCGCCGCATCCACCTCGAGTTGAATCACAAGACCATTCTGAACTCGAGTTTGTGCGTCAAGCAACTTGCGCTCGGCAATCAGCACGCCGCGCTCGGCGACTCCAATTTGCAGAATCGTGGTCTCGAGGTTCAGGTGCGCTCTTCGCACCTCGAGTTCAGCGTTACGAAGTGTATTTTCAAAGTTGGCTTTGGTCAGTTCGATGTTGGTTTGGGCGATGCCAACTCGAGCTTCATTACTTGGGGCGAGAATCGGTAGGCTGATGCTGGCTTGGAGGGTGAAGGTCGTGCCAGCCGCGACATTCCACGGGGCGTAACTGCCGCCACCTGCCAAAACGCCTTGTTGGAAATTAACTTGAAACGATGCACTAGTGCCGCTTGGTTGCCCTTGGGCATTCACGCCGCCTACACTTAACGTCAGGCTCGAGACTGGAAACCATCGGTCACGCTGAGCGATTTGCAACCCATCTTCGGCTTCGGTCACGGATAATCGCGCTCGGCGGACATCGCTGCGGTTCTCGAGTCCGATGAGTAAATTTTCAATGTCACTCGAGAGAACTTGGTTTGGCTCGGCGATCAGGGTTTGCCTTGCGTCTGGTTGTGAGAGCAGCAAAAACAATGATTTTCGTGCCAGTGCTTCAAAACGCAGTGTAAGTTGTTGTGTGTTTTTGGCTTGTAGACTGGCACGTTCGGCACTGAGCAGGTTTTCTTGACTGGCTGTGCGTTGCGTTACGCGGTCTCGAGTCACGCGCTCCTGCTCGAGTGCCAGCACCAACCCGCGCTCGGCAAGTCGTTTATCGGTGCTGGCTCGCAGGGCTTCAACAAAACGGGCTTGTAACTCGAGTTTCAGGCTGTTCAGAACATCTTTTTGCTGCCATTTTGCCAGCAGTACATTGCGCTCGGCGGCACGAACCCCATCCCAAGCAGGCGACCATGGCAGAATCGCGGCACTGGCGGAGAGGTTGAATTGAATCCCAAATTGCGTGCCGTTTAATTCGGGTGTACTGCTCGAGACTTGGCTGCGATTGGCATCCGCACCAATACTCAAGTTCAGTCCCGTTGCGCCCCTTGCCAAATCCACACCGCGCTGAGCAGTTTCAACACCGCGTTGGGCTGCCACTGCCAAAGGGTGGCGCTCAAGGGCTTTTTGTGCCTCGAGCAGGGTCAGGCGACTGGTTTGGGCTTGTGCAACCCCACTGACCATCAGAGCTAAAACAAAAAGTAATCGTTTCACGCCCAGTAGTTTGGCGCTCGAGCCTCAAGGTTGCGCCAAGGGAAAATCAAGATTTTGTCAATTCGGTTTTTGTTGGCTTGGGGATGACACAAAACAGGGAGGCAAAAGCCTCCCTAACAATTGAAAATGGGATTGTAAACCTCAGGCAAAAGTCGCCAAATTGAATCTCGGCATGGGTGGGCTTGCAATCCTGCCGAGTCATTATTTTGCTAACACAAACACGAAGCTCGAGCCGTTAAAGGTGTAACTGCCTAGCACCACGTCTGCATCGCTGTATTCGCCTGATCGCACCAATATGGTTGTGCCTTTTTGAGGGAATTTCAGGTACCAACTGGTTTCGACACTGTCACTTGTTTTTTGCTTGTAGAGCGCTTGCATTGCTTTTTCTTGGGCGGCAGTGATGGCTGGTAAGACTTTTTTGGTGACATCGGTTTTGCTCGCTTCCCAAAAGGTCACGCTCATGGTGGTGCAAGCGGGTCCACATCCATGGTTGGTTTGTCCGATTAGGTCTGTGCCATTTTTTCTGCGCCAAACGGCAAATTCGCCGCCGCCTTCCCATTTGCCGTCATAAGAAATGTAATCTCCTTTGAGGTCGGTTTTGAGTGTCTCGAGCAGTACGTCTTTTTTGGTAGCATGGCTTTTCCAGTAGTCTGCCACGGTTTTTTTGCTTTGAGCTGCGACCAGACTCGAGATTAGTAACACGCCAATAAAGAATGGTTTTTTCATGTTGCGCTCCTTTTATACTCCGCAGCCCCAGTCGAGCTGCTTGGTGAATCCTTTGCCATTCCAACCATGCACAGAAACGCCGTAACCTTCCCAAACGGTGTCTTCCAAAAAGACTTCCATGCTGCCGTTGCCGTCTATGTCAGCAATGGCGCTGATTTGGTTGGTTTGTCCTTGTTGTGCGCCTGTGTCGGTGACGGGATCGTAGCCTTTTTCGATGTAGTACCGGTCAAGAAAAAAGGTTTGCACTTTGCCTGCCACAATTTTTCGCACCATCACAAGCGAGTAATCGCCTGTGTTTTGCATGGCGTAGACATTGTCGGAGCTTTGAGCGACTATTAAAACCTCGAGTTGCTTGTCGTTGTCCAAATCGGCTTGAACAATTTGCGTAATCCGAGCTGGTTTTGGCGCTTTGAATTTTGCCAGTTCGGCTTTGACTGCCGCTAAATACGTGGCATTGTTGGTTGGTAGCACTTTGAACTCGCGTGGCGTTGGATTCCAAGCGGCATCAATCGCGTAAGTTGTGGCATCGAGCTTCACGGGGGTGCTGATGCCTGTGGTGCGGTTCCAATCGCATTGTCCTGCCTCGAGCGAACCGCCTGACATGGCTTTGCCGACATTGCCTTTGATGTTGAACATCA
>JAAFJQ010000294.1 GCA_013298185.1 Deinococcales bacterium | reverse complement strand
GGTTGGCTAAGTGGCTCATGGCACGGCGGAAGTTAGGATCACGGAAGATTTTTTGCTTAAATGGATCGGCTTTGCGGTTCCAGTTCCAGACAATCCATTGGCTGGTTGGGTTTGCGCCGAGGTTAGCACGCAATTCAGCTTTTAAGCCGCCGCCATCAATGGCACGTTTGACTTGCGAAAGCTGGTCAGCATTGACTGGAGCAAAGACATCCAAAGAACCACCCAAGAAGGCAGCCAGTTGAGCGGCGGTGTTGCCGACAATTGAAATGGTGCGACCTTCAGTGTATGGCAATGCGGCACCAGCAGCATCTTTGTTCCATTCGCCGAAGAAATCATTCTTTTCAAAGGTAGCGCGTTCGCCCGGACGGTAAGAAGCAAATTTGTACGCACCACTTGAAACAACCTGAGCGGCTGGCGTGGAAAGTGTCCACATGGCTTTGATACCTGCTGCGCCACGGCTGGCATAGACGGGTCCAAAAATGTGATTTGGTGAAGCGGTGAAGCTCAGGACTTCAATCGCGTCAGCTGCAACTTTAGGGAAAATAGCACGAATTGTGTCGTTATCTACTTTCTCGAGACGAACAGGCTTATCATCAATGAAGAAGCTATCGTAACGGTTGTCACCAACATCTTCGTCGGTAGCAATCTTGAACGAAGTCACGTAATCATCGGCGGTGATTGGCTTACCATCTGACCATTTCATACCTTTACGCAGATTCATTGTCCAGACCAGTTTATCGGCTGAAACAGTGTAGGAAGCTGCCATATAGGGAATATAATCGCCCGTAGAAACGTCGAACAAAAACAAGCCACCAGTTGCATCGGTGATGGTTTGTGGAATGTTATTCGCTTCTGCTGTGGTAAACGGATTAAGGGTCTTGTAGTCCGAAATAACCGAACTACGATACGTGCCACCACGTTTGGCTTCTGCGGCGGGTGTTCCATACCACTTTGCCGGAAAGACAAACGCTTGTGCTGCGGCGCTGCTGCCCAACGCCATTGCAGCCAATGCTACCAATACTTTCTTCATTCCATCCTCCTAGGGGTGTAGCTGTCCTAAAAACCTCAAAGAAAAAGAGTATTTTAGGTTCTCTGGCAATTGCCCGAGTTGTGCTAACGCCTGTTAATGTATCAGGCTAGAAGATGAACGTCAAGCCATTTGGCTTAGTCTTTTTTAACGTATATGACGTGCAAAAACGCATTTGTTGACACAGCCTTGACACAAAAAATGAAGCCTCGAGAACATTCTCGAGACCCCTTGATTTGCAAATAGAGCGTGGGTTAAAGACTTAGAGCCGAATTAGATTCAGGGCAATTGCCAAGGTGATAAAAGCAGCCCCACCATAAACAGTCAGGGTCACCAAACCACCCGAAGCACCACGACCACTCATAAAGTCAGAAGCACCGCCACCACCCATACCCATACTCGAGGACATACCGCCTTGTTTGGGTTCTTGCATCAAAACAAAAGCCACCAACAAACCTGCGATTCCCAAGAAAATAACCAGTAATAACCAGAAAACAATTGTCATAAAATCCTTTGTGCTTGGTGCCGAAGGGGGGACTCGAACCCCCACGGTTTCCCGTCCGATTTTGAGTCGGGTGCGTCTACCAATTCCGCCACTTCGGCAAGCAGCGTCAGACTCTATCACCTGATTTGCATTTCGGCAAGGGGGTTATACAATGGCATTATGGCTTATACCGATTTTACGATAGATGAACTTAAAGAAAAATTCGGTTTGGTGGTGCGTAGTGGACTTTTATTTGAGGGTGTAGCCCCAATTGTTGTGCCGCAAACGCTCAGGGAGCGTCTCAATGTCAAAGGTGTACCTTTACGCAGCGAAAAAGTACGTTCTGAAATCATCATCATGCCTGTACTTCTTGAAATGCTTGAGCGTAACCAGAACAGATTAACGCTGTTTTCTGGTGAGCGATTAGAAGGTGACTCGAGTGTCAAACTGGTGGGCGAATGCGATTTTTTACTGGTCAACGTACCGAACACACCCGTTTTAGAGAGTCCAATTTTTTGTGTAGCAGAAGCCAAAAAACAAGACATGGATTTAGGCGTCGAGCAATGTGCCGCACAATTATTGGGCGTGCAATTATTTAACCAGCGCCACGGCAGCAATCCCAAATTTATTTTTGGTTGTGTGACCACAGGTGAGACATGGCAATTCTTACGACTCGAGGGCAAAAACCTGGTGGTGGATCAACGGCGCTATTTCTTAAGTGAACTCGAGTACATTCTGGGAATTTTGCAAACCATCATTGATGCTTTTCCGCCCGCCAACGACTTACTGTCTCGAGCCTTACAAGCCGAATAACACCAATTACGGCGTTCACACAGGTAGATTGTTACGGCGTTCGCACAGGTAGATTGTTACGGCGTTCGCACAGGTAAATTGTTGGTATTTGTACCAGCATTGTTACGCCGAGTACGCTGCCTTGGTGTTGTGTTTGTGGTCGTTTGATCTTTGTCATCGGGTTTCACCACAGGTTCAGGCGGCGGTGGCGGCGCAGGCATATAAATAATCCGCACGGCTTCATTACCCACACCATCCACAGCTCGAATGCTGATGGTATTGGCTCGAGAACGCCGAACCACACGATAAAACGGTACTTCTGAACCGGGCGAAACATTCATCGGTTCACCGTTGATGTAGACTGTTTGCACTTTGCGGTTATCAGTGGCTTCGCCGCGAATAATCACCGAGTCTGTTTGTGATTCCACACCTTGAATGGCAATACTTGGTTTTTTGGTATCAACCGTTACGGAAATCGTGCGCGTACCCGCATTACGAGCCACATCCACGGCTCGAATTTCGTATTTTAGGGCGTTGTTCTCGAGCTTATTGGCAGCAAACTTAAAACGCACAATTTTACGCCCATACTGATTGGCAAATTCACCCTTGGCAAGCAAATCGGTTTTACCATTGATGGTCAGTTTGATGATGCCCTTATCGTCCCACGCATAGCCTTCGATGGTCACACTCGAGTTAGGCGTGATGTCGGACTTCGGGCGCACAATCACAATCTGCGGCGAGAATTGATCGAGTTCTCGAGTGCAACCAAGCAGGGTACTCGAGAGCAAAAGCAGCAACACAAGAGGGTAACGCACACCCATATTTTACCTCGAGAGGATGAGACGAGACTCATGGAGAATTGAGCTTCTGTCTTCTAGCCAAACACCACGCTCAAGAATTACAAATCACGGCGTAAGCGTCCTGCGGCAAGAAAGGTCGTGGCGTACAACAAGGCACTGATAATAAACACAGGTAAATAGCTGCTGGCATCGGCTAACCAACCACCAATGATTGGGGTGAAAACTGCGATACCAACCAAGGTGTTGCTTGTACCAATAAACTTACCTCGAGATTCAGGCGGGGCAAGTGAAAGAATATAATTGGCGTTACCGAGCATGATCCCAGCGTTACCAACGGCTTGGGCAATAAACACCAAAGCAAAGAATAAACCAGCGCCTTTGGGCATGATGAACGCCAGAATTGGCGCAAGCAAACTAAAAAACAAGGAAATCCGAATGATTCGCCTCGAGCCGTACTGACGCGCCACTCGAGTCCAAATGGTATTGGACAACGGCGCGATGATACCAACGGCAATCAGGAACGTCCCAATGGCTTCTTTGCCCACCCCAACATTACGCAAAGCATGAGCTGTGAAAAAGGCATCGCCAATGGTCGAAGCAGCAAACAAGACGCGGTACAGCACATAATTACGAAAATCTGGATTTGAGGACAGGGTTTGTGGAATCGCCAGTAAATCATCCCAAATATTCGTAGCTCGAGGTTGCGGTGGGTTATCGGGTGGTTCGTCAGACAAACCAAAAAAGTAATAACCAAAACCAAAACCAATCGCGCCCAACAAAAAAATTAGGGTGTAATCAAACGGAAAAGTGAAGCTCGAGCCGAGAATTGCCCGCACCGCAAAACCCGCACCAAGGGCAAATAAACCACCCCACAGATTCCGAGTACCAAAAAAACGAGGACGCGAAGCCGCAGGGATGGTCTTACCGACGCTCTCGAGCCACGGCAGACCGCTCACCCCACTGGCAAGGCTG
>JAAFJQ010000293.1 GCA_013298185.1 Deinococcales bacterium | reverse complement strand
CGCCACCAAATCAAAATCCAACACCACCAGCTAATAATTCGGCTGATTCTAAAATTTTGTATGTTCTGGCAGTTGGAATCAATAAATATAAAAGTACCAACATCACCCCATTAAAGTTTGCGGTGAAAGATGCTACGGATTTCTCGAATATCTGGTTATCTCAAAAGAACAAGCTCTACGATGATGTTCGACTCAGACTTTTAACCGATGAAGATGCCACTCGAGACCGTGTTCAGGACGAACTTGATCGAATCACACGACTTGCTGATGCCAATGACCGTGTGGTTTTGTTCTTCGCGGGACATGGAATCAATGACAAGATCAATAACACCACTCGCTATGTGATTGTCACACACGAAACAGACCCAGACCGTCCGTCCAGCACTGGTTTTGAACAAGCCAAATTACGTGAATTTATTGCTGCTACAAAAGCCCAAACCATGATTTTCTTGGATACCTGTAACGCTGGTGCAATTTCAGACGTGCGTGGCGATGGCAGCATCAGCACTACAGACACCATCCGAGGTAATTTGGCAAGTGCGCCAGTGGCAGGGGCAACACCTAAACCACTGATTCTCAGTGCCACCACAGGTAACAACTTCGCCTTCGAGAATGCTGCTTGGGGCAATGGTGCATTCACCAAAGCCATGATTGAAGCCTTGCAAGATGGTAAAGCCGCGAATTCTCGGGGTGTGGTGACTTGGTTAAGGTTCGTGGATTATGTCGGTGAACGGGTGGCGGAATTAACAAGTGGTAAGCAAGTACCTGCTTTTGAACAAACAGGTACAAATTTTGATTTGTTTCAAACCAAGTAAGGGGTTTTTATGTCAAGAATGCGATTAATGCTCAGCTTTTTCGCTGTTTGGTTTATCCTTGGATTCAATACTGTCTACGCCGAGGATCGAGCTTTGATTATTGGGCTGGGAACATATGCAAAATCTGATGCTAATTTACCTGGTCTAGATCCGACATTAACGGTCATTCAAGAGATTGTTTTTGGTCGTCTTGGTTTTCAATCTGGACAAGTGCAAGTCATTACAAATGAACAAGTCACGAGTGCTGGAATTCAAAATGCTATTTCGGAATGGTTGATTCGCGGTACAACTGCCAATGATCGGGCTTTTTTGTACTATTACGGGCATGGCGCTCAGATCAAAGATGATAACGGCGATGAGCCTGATGGTTGTGATGAATCACTGTATACTTACGAGGGAAATTTTTTACGCGATGATGTTTTAACCCGTTTGGTCTCATCAATTCCCGCTAAAGAAGTTCTGTTTATGCTAGATAGTTGTTTCAGTGGTGGTGCATATCGCTCCTTGACCCAAGATACAGAAGAAGCAACTGCCATGACCCCAAGTGCTTTAAGTATTGTTTGTGGCAAGGCTGCTAATTTAGGACAACGCCCTGCTGATAACATTTCTCCCATTGATGAACGCAGTGGGCGTGTCCTTGGCATGACAGCGGCTGGTGAAAATGAAGTGGGCTATACTTCAAACAAGGGAAGTTGGTTCTCTCGAGCTTTACTTGGGGCGTTAAAAAGCACTTCCGAACCAATCAGTTTTGTTCAGATGCGTGACTTGATGGCATCAACCATGCGAGAATTTGCGGGTCAGAGATACATTTCTCCTGTGCCGCAGCTTTTTGGTCCGCCGCAATGGTTGACCAGAACCCTCAGTAGTTTTGGGCGGGTTGATTCTATACCGCCTCCTGTACTTCCAACACCACCAACGCCTCCCGTCAATCCCGTACTACCAACTCCTCCAGCGAATCCTGCACCGCCAACCCCTCCAGTGAACCCAACACCACCAACGCCTCCCGTCAATCCTGCACCTCCATACAATGGTGATCCTAATGCCGCCAGTAACAACAACGATTTATTGGATCGAATCTTGAATCGAAGTGCTTTCCGAGTCGAGGTTCGGTCTACAAAAACCACCCTGCGAGTTGGTGAAAAAATAGTCATTGATGTACGATCCAGCAAGTCAGGGTATTTAAATCTGTTTGACTTGGGTCCTGATGGAAAACTGTACTTGTTGTTTCCCAATAAGTTCAATCAACTCAACCAAGTGATAGCTGATGAAACAATTTCATTGCCCAGTTCTCGAGTGGGAAATTTTAGCATTACCGCAGCAGAACCCACAGGACGCAGCCGAGTGTTAGCGCTTATCACAACCTATAATGTCAATCTATACGATGCTACACTTGGGGCTTTAATCGCACAGTTCAAAGTATTTGGTGGTCAAGATGCGGGAAGTGTTGGAAGGTCTTTAATCACGACACCTGACTCAAATGCTGCCGATGTAAAACAACATGGCGCAGGGCAAGCATTGATTGACGTTGTAAAGTAATCGGCTTGCGCCAACCCAATGTGTAAGCTTTGCCGCATCCAACCACATGCGCTCAAAACCCCATGTCCCATTGCGCCCACCGCTTTTGCTCGAGCAACGAATGAGCTTCTTGCCCTCTGCCTCGAGCATGGGCTATTTGGTGGCTTTGGGCTTCGCTCGAGAAAAATAAAAACCCCGCCATGACTGACGGGGTGTAGCTTCTCTTGGGGTTTTCAGGCTACTTGAGGATGCTCATGATCGCGGCGATGATGCCAGCAATCAATGTCACAATGGCTGCCCAGAATTGCGCGTCTCGAGTGACCGTTTTACGGGTTTTTCTTTGGCGCTTGGCTGAAACTTGTAGTTTCAACCGTTTTCTGTTACGCTTCTTGCGGTTTGGTATAGATACCTCCTTTCACGGAGGTTTACACCCGCACCCTCTGAATCAGGGTGCGGGTTTCTCCGTTAAATGAAATAACGGTTAATTCCGACCCTTCAGGGTCAAACCTTCAACCCCAGAGAAGCTACGCTGGTAGCATAACATGCACTTACTCGGTTTTGTGGGTTTTGCCATACCAGACCACAAGCGCACTGATCCCATGCTCATCGCTCACTGCACAAAAATACTGACACTTTGAAAAAGCTGTTATACAATTCACCCATGCCATTGATTGAAGTTTCCCCTGATAACCTAAGCCGCTTGGATGCTATTCGCAGCGCTCGAGGGTTGACTCGAGAAGATGCCATGACCAGAGCCTTTGCTGCTTTAGAAGCGGTTGAACGCAATCGCCTTATTATTCTCGAGCCAGACGAAGCAAATGCAGATTTAACACCAGAACAAGCCGATGCTTTAGCCGAGGAAGCCCTTGCTGCCATTCGCGGCACGGCATGAAGCGCGTTATTCTGGATACAAATATTTTTATTATTGGGCTAACTGCTGTGATTGATTCAACAACGTTTTTGGCAATGCTCGAGGGTGGTTGATCTGCCTATTGCCCATCGCTCTTGCTCGAGTAGCGAATGAGCTTCTTGCCTTCTGCCTCGAGCATGTGCCACTTGGTGGCTTTGAGCTTCTCTCGAGATAATTTTTGCTTGACAAATCTTGATGTTATTTCTATTATCAAAACCGTGATTGCCCTCGCGCTGCCATATCATCCAAAACGCTTGAACAGCGCTCGCTCACCACTGATTCAGGATTTACTGGATTTGATTGGGCAAAGCAAACAAGATTGTGTGGACAAAATCATTGCCATGCTCGAGGATTTTCATAAGCATGGTTTTGAAAAGGATAATCGGGGTGCTTATGCTTGTCGTTTTATCAAACCTTTTGGTGGTGCAATTTACGAACTCAAAGCTAGAAAAGTCCCATCTGGCGCGGCTTGAGTGTACTTGATTCGCGGCAATGACCAATGCGCCTATCTAACCCATGCAGAGTGCAAAAATCAAAACGCGGCGGATGAATGGATGATTGCCGATACTTTAGAAATTCAAGACGCACTCGAGCAAGGTATTCTAGTTTTTCCCGAACCACAACAAACGCAGCATATTCAGCGAATTCAAAGTATTTTGGAGGATGTATGAACAAAGTTTCCTCAAGCATGAAAAAACGAATCCAAGCTCTAAAAGGTTCACCCGAAAGAGAAGCCATGATTGCTTCGCCCGCTCAACAAGTCACCCTCGAGCAAGTCAAAGCGTTGCTCGAGCAGAGTATTCAAATTGAACATGTTGGAACAGCTTTAGCTCAGTTACGCCAATTGCAAGGTTTAACCACTCGAGAACTGGGGG
>JAAFJQ010000291.1 GCA_013298185.1 Deinococcales bacterium | reverse complement strand
TGCATCTTGGCGTAGTCGAGGGTGCAAACATCAAAGTAAAACTTTTCAAAGGCTTCACTGCTCATGCCAGCGCTTTGGGCAAAGGCAGAAGTTGGGTAGCGCAAGACCACCCATTTGGTTTTGTTGACGCGGTGACGGTGAACTTTGCCCCAAATATGTGTTTGGTAGATCGCCATGCGTTCTTGTGGTACGTCTGACATCTCGAGGGCGTTGTGGCTGCCACGAATGCCCATATACGCATCCATTTGTTCCATGCGAGACAGTTCCCATGATGCCCAACTGCTCATCATTTCTTCGGTGGCGTTTTGGTAGAGCTTTCGCAGCACTCGGTTGTGTTTGGTTTCAACAAAGGGAATCGCACCTGCTTGTACCACCCTGTCCACCAGTGTCTCGAGCAGGCTTTCGGGAATGTCAAAGGCTTCGATCAGGACTTTTTCGCCTGCTTGGAGTTTGGTTGAATGAGCAACCAGTACTTCTGCCAATTGATTGTGTTGAGAGGTCATTTTTGCATTGTCTATGTTTTCAAGTTTCAAGACAAGGGTTAAAAATGAGCAGAGCGCCTTCAAATTGAGGTAAAATGCACAAATGCTAATTCCATCTCGAGGAATGCCTTATGTTCTTGTGGCAGCGATACTCTGGATTGTGTGGTTGGTCGGCGCAATCACTCAAACGCCAATTCGCAGTCTGGCGGTTTTGTCGTTTGATGTCTTGGGAGCTTTTATTTTGCTGCGCTTAGCAGGCAAATTACCAGCAACTTTACGCCCCAGTGTGATTGGTTTAGGAGCTGCCTTGGTGTTTATTGCCCTTGGCGATTCAATCCTGACCTATTCGCTTTTGACTGGAATCCCTCGAGCTGATTCATTGTTTATTCGTGAACCACTGTATTATTTGGGTTCGTTGTTGGTGGTAATTGCCTCAATTGCTTTTCCTTTTGCGATGCAGCGTCAAGGTTTGTATCCAACAGGGCGTGCCTTACGATTGGTGATTGGTAGTGTGGTTTTTGCTTTGGCTTTGACCGCACTGATTTCTTTTGTCTCGCAAAGTTCGCTTGGGACAATGGTGCAACCCGCTGTCAGTCAGATTATTTTTCAATTTGTGGTGTATTTGCTTACCGCTTTATTTGCCGCGCAAAGCCTGATGCTTGGTTCAGGCAAATTGGCTCGAACCCTACGGCAAATGTCGTATATGTTTGTTTTGGTCAGTTTGGCTCGAGTTGCCACGTTGATTTTGGGTGGGCAGTACCTTGGTGAATTGGTGTATGACTTTTTGTGGTGCGCGGGTATGACCATGGCGGCTTATATGATGGCAACCAAAGAATAGCCACCGAATAGATTTTGCTCACAGCAGAATGCTAAAATAATCCCGTGCCGAGTCTCGAGGAACTGCGTGAACGCCTAAAAAAACCTTTGCTGCGTGAACTCGAGTCTGGTTGCCAAGACAAAGTGGTCACGGCTGGTTTAGAGGCACTGCTAGGCAATGTGGCACAGCCGTTTCCAAAGGTGAGAGCCATTTTAGATGGTTACAGCACGTTTACCTTAGAGGAACGCCAAGCAAAGCTGCTCGAGGCACTGGCAACTTTGGAAGGCACACCAGTCAAAAAACCCGAGCCTCGAGTGCCAAAGGACTTACCCACAGAACGAAACGTGGTGCATTTGGACAGCCCACTCGAGAAACTGGTTTTACCCGTTGGCGCAGTCAAAAAACTGGGAATGCTGAACATTCGCAGCGCTCGAGATTTGCTGCATTTTTACCCTCGGCGTTACGAGGACAGGCGCAAATTACCCGGTTTTCACCTGATCGAAGATGGCGCAAAAGTCACCATCGTCGGCACAGTCACCAGCAAATCTCGAGTCCAACCACGCAAGGGAATGCTGATTCTCAAAGCCGAACTGCGCGATGACTTTGGTAACATGGCAGCCGCAACGTGGTTTAACCAACCGTGGATTGAAAAAACCCTGCGCGAAGGCGCTCGGCTGATTGTCACGGGCAAAGCCAAACGCTTTGGACGCAAGCTCGAGGTGGCGGCAGAATACTTTGAACTCGATGACGACGGCGAGAGCCTGAGTACAGATCGAATCATTGGTGTGTACTCGACCACCGAAGGCATTTCTCAGGCGTATCTACGCCGTTGTGCCATGGCGGCGCTCGAGGCATTCCCTGAACTCGAGGATTTTCTGAGCAGCAAAACCCGAGGCGAATTTAAGCTGATGGCACTGGCTCAAGCCGTGCGCGAAGCCCATCAACCGACTGAACTCGAGACTTTAGAACGCGCTGTGGAACGACTGAAATTCGATGAGTTTTTGTTTCTCGAGCTTCGCGTCATGCTCGAGGGACAAAGCCATTTGCTCGGCAAGCAATTCCGCGCCACGGACGCTGACATCAACCACTTTGAAAGTATGCTGCCCTTTAAGTTCACCAAAGCCCAACGCCGCAGTTTGCTCGAGATTGCGGGCAGTATGCGCCAACCCAAGCAAATGGCGCGACTGCTCCAAGGCGATGTTGGCAGTGGCAAAACCGCCGTGGCAGCCTGCGCCCTGTACTTGGCAGCGCTTGACGGCTACCAAGGGGCGCTGATGGCACCCACTGAAATTCTGGCGCGGCAGCACTACTTGAATTTCCAAAAGTACCTCTATCCACTCGGCATGAAAATCGAGCTTTTAATCGGCGCAATGACCGTGCGTGAACGCCGTGCCGCTCGAGAACGCCTCGAGCATGGCGAAATTGATATTGCGGTTGGCACTCAAGCCCTGATTCAAGAAGGCGTGGTTTTTAAGAACCTTGGCTTAGCTGTGATAGACGAAGAACACCGCTTTGGTGTGATTCAACGCCGAGCGCTGCTCTCGAGCCGCCCTGATGTCTTGGTGATGAGTGCCACGCCCATTCCACGCAGTCTTGCATTAACAGCGTATGGCGACCTCGAGCTGACGGTGATAGACGAACTGCCACCGGGACGAACTCCAATTCAGACCAAATTGCTACTCGACACACACCGAAGGCAAGCCTACAGTTTTGTGCTGCAACAAATTCGCCTAGGACGGCAAGCCTATGTGGTTGCGCCACTGATCGAAGAATCTGAAAAACTCGAGGAGATTCTAGCCGCCACGCAACTCGCAGCTGACCTCAAAGAAATCCTGCCTGAAGCTCGAGTAGAACTCTTGCATGGCAAAATGCCTGCTGAGCAGAAAGATGAAATCATGGGGCGCTTTCGGACTCGAGCCTTTGATATTTTGGTTTCAACCACCGTGATTGAAGTTGGCGTGGATGTTCCCAACGCCACCGTCATCATCATTGAAAACGCTGAGCGCTTTGGCTTATCGCAACTTCACCAATTGCGCGGACGGGTTGGGCGCGGCGCAGAGCAAAGTTATTGTTTACTGGTAGCTGGCGACCACAGCAAGAAAACTCGAGAACGTCTGAAAGTGATTGAATCCAGCACCGATGGCTTTAAGATTGCCGAAGCTGACTTAAAACTCCGAGGTCCCGGTGAAGTCATGGGGACACGCCAGAGTGGTTTGCCCGACCTGAAGCTCGGCGATATTGTGCGAGACACGGAAATCATTGAACAAGCTCGAGCCTTAGCCAAACGCATTTTGGAATTTGACCCGACCCTCGAGAAACCCGTTTCAATCCACTTAAAGCAAGAACTTCAAGCTCGAGGGACAGGGTTTGTCAAGGATGTGATTTAATCAATTCTTATTTTTGTCAACAGCATAGACACACATTCTCATGCAAAATTCTGTGATTTGTGTACCATAAAGAAGCCCTAAAACAGAGGCTAAGAGGAGAAACATTATGTACTGGAAATTGTTTATTGCTGCCCTCGTCACCATCGCACTCTCATCTTGTGGCGGCGGAACTTCGGCTGCACAAAAGCAAGCTGCTGCGAAATCTGTTGCAAAAACCCAGAAAGCATTCAAAGCCTTGAATTTGTTTAGTCAAGATAAAGTCGTTCTACAAGCCCCATCCACATGTGACTCAGGTTCTGTCACAGTGACTGGAAACGAAGATTCAATTACCATTTCAACTCCTGCGGGAGGCTGCACCGAAGGTACAACCAAGTTTGTTGCCACCAACTTCTCGATTACAATCAGTGGAACTCAAAATTCACTTTCCATTACGTACAATGGCTCAATCGTCATCACGGATGGTGAGATCG
>JAAFJQ010000292.1 GCA_013298185.1 Deinococcales bacterium | reverse complement strand
CTTTTGAACGTACCTGTACCAACTGCACCTGGAACTGAACCAGCGCCCCAAGTGCGACTGACTCCAAAAACCACCCAGCTAAATTCCATCTTGTTGAAATCCAGTGTAATATTACCAATCATCCGATCAGTTGCACCAGGACCCGAAACCAGTGGTTCATCGAATTGGGCGATGGTCGAGCGTTTTTCTTTGTCCCAAAAGTCCTCGCGCCAAACTTTTGGCGTTCCAGACACAAATTGGAACACGCCTTCTTTGGTGAATGCCTCGCCGCGCCAAAAGCAATCTTTGCAAAACGCCGCAGCTTGAGCGGCAGCAGAAGATTGGGCTTGAACCCAAATTGTGCCACCTGCCAACATGGTTAGAATCACCAGAATGCCAAAGAATTTTTTCATATTCATACCTTTTTATAAACTCGAGTGATGGGTTTCTAAACAAAGCGTTATTTCGCATCGGCTGCGTACACAGGTTTGAGACGCATTGTTGTGTTGTTACTGACGACGTTAATAGCCATTGTATAACCACCAAGGTTAATCAATGGGATTTTGCCTGTTCTGGTGAAGGTACGTTCCAAAGTACCATCTGATTTTTGAGTCCAACTTTCTGGTTTCATGCCGGGTATGTTGCCTTCCATGGTTATCGGCTCGTCTTCCATGACATTCAGCGCATTTGTGGCACCGACCACTGCTGCGGGGTCTGTAAAGGCAGGGTAAACCAGTTTTCCGTCTTTACAGTTTGCTGTGATGACATACGTTTCTTTTGGTGCTGAGGCTGGCTGAGCGCCGATGTTGAAACGATGCCCTTCGCCTTGTCGTAACTTGATTTCCTCGCTGCCTGGTGTGACAGCACCAATTGCTAAACCAATTGTTCCAGTTAAGAGACCATCTATGGTTTTCACATCAATGGTGTATGTGCAGCGCGAGTCACTGCTATCTTTTACTTCTCGGATGCCTTTAATGAACTTAAATTCGCCTGTGCCACGATAAATTCGGAGTTTTTCACCTCTGGTTAAGGTTTGAACTTGTGGTAAGAGGGTTGCATTCCATTGACCAACCGTCTCAAGGACGGAAACCGCTTGGATCATTGGGTCAACAGTGCCGTAGTCGTATTTCATGTTTAAGTCCATGCTGGCTTCAAATTTCTCGGGGGTATCGTGGTAAGCAACCTTGAAAGTAATTCGGTTGCTAGGTGGTAAGGCTTTTTGAAACCAACCAACTCCTAATTCTCCGAGGGCTTCGATAAGACCTGCCAGACTTGCCAGTTTTAAGAGCAAATCAGGGCTGGGTGGTTCGGTCACATCCACGCTGACTTTGACGGTCACATCGGCTTCTTTCAGTGGACCTTTTAAGAAAGCAGTCATTTTAGATTCTTCTTGGACATCCAGTTTTAAGGTTGCCGAAGCAGAAGTTTCGGTTTTTTTGACCAGTTTCATACCAAATGGATTGCCTGCCATCGAAGCGTTAAAATTGTTGACATCACGGCGAATTTCGACATGTTCTGGTGCGCCTCTGACAATTTCCCAGTAAACTCGCCATTTCTCGGCATTTTCGGCAATGTTATCAGCAATGTCTTTCAAATCTGGTGGCAGTGGCACACCAAGTAACCCTAAGCAACCTTTAGCAGTTTGAAATTCGCTGCTGCCGTTGACTTTTTGGTACGCCTGCCAGTCTTTTTCTGGAATACCCACGGTTGCATTGACTGGTACAAGTTTCCGCGCTTCACTGGGGTAGGGTTTACGCACGGGTTGTTCACCTTCGACGCTCATCACAGCTTGATTGGCAGAGTACATCTGCACAAATTTCATTAAGTTCATGGCTTGACTGACTCGACCAAAGAATTTCTTGAAGGTATTGAAGTCCTTAATTTCACTTGGAGTCAAACCTAATTTGGTCAGTGCCGCATTGGGCAAGGTTTCTTTGACAAAATCAACGCCTTTATTAAAGGCATCTTCGCCCATTTTTCCACCGAGTTTGCTCATGGTTTTTTTCAATTCAGCGCAGTTATCTGCTCCTACTTGATTCTTAAAAAGCGTCAAGGTCACTTTTTTAGGTTGGTACACACGGTCAAGTGCTGCAAACATCAGTTCAGTCTCGAGTAAGCTCAGGCGAACATCTTCTGGTTGGGTGTTGGGGGCTGTTAAGTTCACACTTGGTATTTGTTGGGCAATCATCGCTTCAATAAAGAGCGGTGCAAAACTATTCGGGTTGGTTGGTTTGGTTTTGGCATCGGTCACCCATAGTTGCAAAAATTGAAGCAATTGTAGACCCACATCCAAGTTGGCTGGAAAAGGAAAACCCAAGCCTTTCCAGAGTTGCGCCAATTCTGCCACGGTGTAACGCCCCGAATATGCCCGCCCTCGAGCCTCGAGTGCCATGTTCAAAGCAAGGCTGGAATCCACATACCAATTGGCATTCGGCTGAGCGGCTTTGGTGTCGTTTGCTGCTGTTGGAATACCACCCGCTTGTAGCACACTTTTTGTTGCTCCGACCACCACTTCTGGGCTTGTACCCTTGGTGATGGCTTCGACCAACTGCGTCACATTAGGCGGTGTGCTTTGCATGGCGGCTCTGGCAGTTAAGCTGCTGCTCGAGACAGTGGTCTGGGCTTGAACCAGCATTAAACCACCCGCGAGGATGGTCAGAACGAATGGAATACCAACGCTTTTTTTCATGGTTCACTCCTTTTGTGTTCTAAGGGGTTTTGAATCGTAAGCAGTTCAGGCAGGCTAGGTTATGAAAACATTGAGAACAACAAATGACTTTGTGCGCTCGAGATGGTCAATAAGCACAGAAGTCCTAAGATGAGGATTTGTTTTTTCATGATTGCTCCAGTGTAGCGCAGTTGAATTGAGCTTGGGTTGAATTTTTGAGAACAGAATTTGAGAAGTGGTGACTCAAGTATCTTTTTTTAACTCGAGTCACCAAATACCTGATTTGCTGCGGCTCTACTGCCTTTGATAGAAGTTGAATGTACCGTTTTGACCATCATTTAATGACAAACCGTTGGTATAGATGACAGCATCATAAATCAGGAATCCAAGGGGTTGTGGAGTTATCGTGATTGAACCACAGTTATCAATTTTTTCTTCAGCAACATCCATGTACAAAACGATTTGTGAACTGGCTGTGACATTAAATCTACCTGCATGAGATAACGTTTTTACATAACAACCGCCGCCAATGTTGACTTGGGCGGTGTACACGTATGTACCGTCGGCGTAAAAACGGTAGCCAATCCCGCCAAACGACGATAAGTTGGCAAACCATCCCACCAACGATGAAGGCACGGCTGCGGTGGTGACACTGATTTCCACACCACTGCTCGAGCCATCGGCATTGGTTGCAATAATTTGGTAGGTGTAGGTTGTTCCAGCCGAGACTCCATAATCGTCATAAAATAAGCCATTGCCAGTTGCCACAACTTGGTATGTCCCTGAGCCTATTTTGCGTCGTAAAACATACCCTGTTGCACCACTCGAGACATTCCATTCGAGTTTGGTGTGGGTAATGCCAACGTAGGTGGCAGCAAATCCTGTGGGGTTAGCAGGAGGTTGAGGGGCGCTTTGGGTGGTGGCACTGACCACAACACCACTGCTTGTACCACTGGAATTACTTGCTTTGACACGATATGAGTAACTGGTGTTGGCAGTCAGTCCAGTCACTTGGTACGAAGTAGCCAAGGGTGAGTTGATCGCAACGGCAATTGGACGTGGCAGGCTGATGAATTCAACGATGTAACTTGATGCACCACTCGAGCCTGTCCATGACAAGTCAATTTGTGAACTCGAGACAGCGGTGGCTGTGACATTGGTCGGGTTAGCAGGTGCATTGCCACTGGTGGTAGCCATGACTTCTGGACTGGTGGTTCTTCCAAAATTGTTGATTGATTCAACCGAGTACCGATAGGTTGTACCTGCCGCCAAACCAGTATCGGTGATGCTTGTTCCCGTTTGGAAAATTGCGAGAACTGTAGTTATGTTGCCCAGTTGTCGAAATACCCTGTAACCATCTGCTCCGTTGGCAGCATTCCAAGTTAAGTCAATGCTTGAGGTAGACACCACAGTGGCGGTCAGTACTGTGACCGCAGGAGGTGGGTTGCCTGGTGTGGTTGCAGTGGCTTGTACATCGTTG
>JAAFJQ010000290.1 GCA_013298185.1 Deinococcales bacterium | reverse complement strand
TGCTCCCAGCCCCAAAGTACGCGCCAAGCGCATCGGCAACCCAATCCCAAAAGTCGGCATCGCGCATCGGAACAAAGCTCTGATGGATTTCATCGGCAATGCCGTACAGCGCCGCAACCAAAAAACCAATTCTTGGGTTGTTGAATGACTTGGCAAACAAAAACCCAAGCAGTGCAAAACTAAAAAAATGCGCGGCTTTATCATAAGGTGGCGGCAAACCAACTTCAGTACCCGTGCGGCTCGAGAAGACCCAAATGATCCCAGCGTGCATAAACGCCAGAAACCACCAGCCGAGCTTGAGGGGAAGTCGAATCACGTTCTGGGTATTATACCCGTTTTACTCGAGTGACACGGAATTCATGGGTCTGATCGCCACGCAGAACCTTGAAGACACTGGTCACACCCGCTTGATTGGTCATTGGGATTTCCATGTACGGCATGGTGCTTAAGTCCATTCCATCCATCTCGAGGATCACATCACCTGCTTGCAGACCAGCTTCGGCGGCTGGAAGATTTTCAAAAACCCCACGCAGTTTTAAGCCCGTGCCATCGGCATTGGCTGCCATTGGATTCCAACCAAGCATCCCACGGTTTTGTAAGCGCGGAATATGCTTAGCAATTAAGCGCATTTGCCCACGGTGATTGATTTCATCCTCAAAGACATGAAACCAAGCAAAGTACCTGTTGCCTGTTCTTCCCCAAAAAGGAATCGGTTCCTCGAGCCAAGTGTCATCGCGTTTTCTAAATTCAGCAAGGGTTTTTTCTCGAGTAGTTCGCAAATTTTCTAAGTAATACCCCAAACCATGTCCTTTGATTTTCTCGCGCCCGAGTTCACCCAAATCGCCACCAGCTTTCCAGCGTTCGCCCAGAGCAGCATCCCAGTCTTCGTTGTTGTCAAAGGTTCTGATAGCGTAACCAACTTCCACAGCCACAAAATGCTCGAGCAACATGCCAATGCTGTTCCCATCGGGGTCTGGTAGCAAGTCCAGTTCAGGTTGGGTTAAACCCTGCACCGTTTGTAGTGTGGTTTCACGGGCATAATTCATCATCACAACCAAACGAGCAATTTGAGGCGTGAAGCCTTCGCGGTTGCCAATAAAAAATGGGCTAACTTCCATACCGCTCAGTCTACTCGAGAATCTGTTAGGCTATGCCACATGAAACTCGATCATGTGGCACTTGGCATTCATAACGTCGAAGCGGGAATTATTCTGTACCAAACGCTTGGATTTACCTTGCGGCGGCGTGGCAAACACTACGCCAATGGAATGCCCACCGCCTTTATCACCAATCCCGCCACAGGCGTTGACCTCGAGCTGATTGAAGTCGCGGGAATGCCCGCCCCGAGTTTATTGCACCTTGCCTTTGTGGTCGAGGACATCAAAGCCACTTGTGCCAAGTTACAAGCCGATGGTTATGTCTTTGAACGCGAACCTTTTTTCAACGAAGGCAACCGCACCCACATGGCATTTTTGCGTCACCCAGATGGTGTGGTGGCACAGATCAACCAACCTGAGTAACCTCGAGCTTGGCGCGTAGGCTTTTGGCATTCTCGAGTTGCTGGTCCAGCTCGAGTTTTTTCTGCTCGAGAGCAAGTATTCGTGCGTCGTAATCGGTTCGGACACTGTCTAAATTGAAACCGTGAGCTTGACTTTCCTCTTTGCTGTACTTGATGAATTCTCCTACTTTGCCAGCCTGACCTTGGATTTGTGGGTGGTCTTGAGGCAACATGTGAATCGTGGCGTGTGGCAGCGTCTCCGAGCCAATTTGGATTGGCGAATCCTGAATAAACACTGTCCCTGTTTTTTTACGACTTTTAATCTCCTCGAGCGTTAAACCAAGACTCTGCCATTGTTGCAAACTGCGAAGCTCGAGCAGATGCGGTGGTAAGAACCTGAATTTTCCGTTGAGCGCAAATGGTTCGATCAAACCAACCTCGACCCAATGCCGTACCGCCTCGAGACTGACCCCTGCCAGTTGCGAGAATTCGCCAATACCCAGCCCATCGCCTGATTGAACAAAAGCCTCGGCGGTGCTTTCGTTATTGTCGCAAAGGATTAAAATTGCCCCTTTGCTTTGTGGGTTCTCGAGTAAACCTTTGAATTGCTTGACCATACCCTCGAGTTCGACTTTGGTTTTGCTGATTCCGTTCATATTGCCTCCTTTGATTGGCATCTCGAGTGTGCAACGTCGGGTCAACCCGATGTCAAGTGTAGCCGAGAACTCGAATTTGATCTGAGTCCAATGTTTTGTTTTTTTGCCATTTGAACCAAAATCAAACGCACGTTTGGTGGCTTTTTGGCTGGTCAAGTGTTCAAAAAATCAGATACGTTTAACAAAAATAGCTTATTTATTTGCAGAGTGTACAAATAAATCTGAACACCTGATTTGGTTTGCATTGACAATCTGCTTCAATTGTGGCTAACATTTCGATTTAGGGGAGGGTCAAGTCACCATGAATCCAATTGAACGCTTAAAACAAGAAAAACTGGGACTCGAGTTGCTGAACGAATTCCCTCGTCTGGCAGCCACTCCTGTCGCAGAACTAAGCAAAGACGACCAGCAACGTATCAAATGGATTGGTTTTTGGTACAGAGAAACCGAACCACCCACATTGATGCAACGCATCCGCATTGCAGGTGGGGTCGCCTCGAGCGCACAGCTCCGAGCCATGGCAAGCATCGCCCAAGATTACGGACGCGACCTTGTGGACATCACCACCCGTCAACAAGTGCAACTGCGCTGGCTGGACACCAGCCACATCCCCGATGTCTACAAGCGCCTTTGGGACGTGCGCCTGACCAGTTTACAAAATGGGATGGATAGCATCCGCAACGTCGTCACCTCGAGCGTGGCGCAACTCGACTCCAACGAACTGATCGATGCCCTGCCAATTTGCCGTGAGATTTCAGATTGGATCACCAACTTTGAAAAAGGCAACAAAGACGTGGCGAACCTGCCACGCAAAATGAACATTCACATCACAGGGCATATTCACGACACAGGCGCAAGCACCAACGACATTGGTATGTACCCCGCGCAGAAAAACGGACAGCTTGGCTTTAACGTGATGATTGGCGGCGCGGTGGGCGGCAAACACCCAATGCTGGCAAGGGAACTGAACGTTTTCATATTGCCAGACCAAGCCCTCGAGATGGTGCGTGGCATCGTCGAACTTTACAACCTGCATGGATTGCGCGAAGAACGACACAAAGCCCGATTGAAATGGTTGCTCGAGTTATGGGGCATTGAAAAATTCCGTGCCGAACTCGAGACACACCTCGGTAAGACTTTTGAAACCGCAGGCGAGGATTTACGCATTCACGGCACACCCCGACTGCACCTCGGGGTCAATCCTCAAAAGCAACTCGGACTGCACTACATCGGGGTTCATGTTCCCGTGGGACGCACCACAGGCACAGCGCTGCTCGAGTTAGCCGACCTTGCTGACCAGTACGGTACAGGCGAAGCTCGGTTCACCATCGAACAAAACATCATTCTGCCGAACATCAAAACGGCTGATCTCGAGGAAGTTTTGGCGCACCCGTTTTTTGCGCGACACACGCCGAACCCCAATAAAATTGTCGAAGGTGTGGTCAGTTGTACAGGCGTGGAATTCTGCCCAATGGCAGTCATCGAAACCAAAACCCGAGCGCTCGAAGTCAGTCATATCCTCGAGACAGAATTGTTAAACGCCTTGCCACTTGCCGAGCCAATACGAATTCATTGGAGCGGCTGCCAGCACGCTTGCGCCAGTCATCACATCGGAGATTTTGGGCTTCAAGGCACCAAAGTCAAAGTAGACGGTGTGATGGTCGAAGCCGTGGATGTCTACGTCGGCGGGATGATCGGACGCAATGCCAAGCTCGCCAACAAAATACTCGAGCGCGTGCCAATCACCGAATTACCCGAAAAATTGGTGGCACTGACTCGAGAACACCTACCGCATTTAATCGCCCCTGAACTCGAGGCTGCCGATGATTAAGTTTTTATCTCTCTCGAGAATCGAAGGACGAATTTGTGAACCAACCGTAGGGGCGAACCCCCGTGTTCGCCCTGCTTTTGCACATGGCTTTGGCGTGTTAGGGCGAGGCGAGCGACCATGCCCGTCAGGTGCGTGTTTATGGTCAAGACAGCCTCGCCCCTACGGTTTAGGGTTTGGCACGCAGCTCGAGAATGCCACAAAACAAGATCGTCAATTTAAAACCAT
>JAAFJQ010000029.1 GCA_013298185.1 Deinococcales bacterium | reverse complement strand
CGCTCTTCCGATCTCTTCGTTGGTGGTGACGATTGTCTCGAGTGAACCTGCATCGCGGGTGATGCGGCTGGACTTACCAGCACTTTTGAAATGCTGCCCAACCCGAGACTTGATGTTTTTGGCTTTGCCAACATAAATCACCCGTCCAGCAGGGGTGCGAAAGATGTACACGCCGGGTTGGATGGGCAGAACTGGGGCTTCCTCGAGGGTCACAGGGGTATTGTACTATTCTGCTACAAACAAAACAAACCCCAAAACGCCACGGCTTTAGCAAGTCTTGAGTCATGATAAAATCAATTCATGATAACCCGTACCGAAACCGACACCATGGGCGCTTTAGAAGTAGAAAACAGCCGTTACTGGGGCGCTCAAACCCAGCGCAGCATTCAGAACTTCCCAATTGGCAGGGATCGTTTTATTTGGGGACGAGCGATTATTCGCGCTCTTGGTGTGCTGAAAAAAGCGGCGGCGCTTGCCAATGCCGAACTTGGGCAACTGCCTCAGGATGTGGCAGACTTGGTGACTCGAGCCGCTGATGAAGTGATTGATGGGCGGCTCGACGATCATTTCCCATTGGTGGTCTGGCAGACTGGTTCTGGCACACAAAGCAACATGAATGCCAACGAAGTCATCTCGAACCGTGCGATTGCTTTGGCGGGCGGCGAACTCGGCAGCAAAAAACCAGTTCACCCGAACGACCATGTCAACCGTGGGCAGTCTTCTAACGATACTTTTCCAACAGCCATGCACATTGCGGTGGTCGAAGAACTGCATCGTCAGTTGTACCCGAAAGTGAAAATCCTGCGTGACACACTGCACCATAAAGCCGAGGAATTCTCGAGCATTGTTAAAGTCGGACGCACCCATTTACAGGATGCCACACCAATTACACTTGGACAAGAAATCGGTGGTTGGGTGGCACAAATGGATTTTTGTCTCGAGCAGATTCGTCATGCCGAACAAGGGTTGTACGAACTGGCGATTGGTGGCACAGCGGTTGGTACGGGCTTAAATGCCCATCCAAAATTCGGTGATTTGGCTGCCAAGAAAATGGCGGAAATCACCGGGCTGCCCTTTACTTCTGCACCCAATAAATTCGCGGCGCTTTCGGCACATGATGCTTTGGTCACCACCTCGAGCAGCTTACGAACACTGGCTGGTGCGTTAATGAAAATGGCAAATGATGTGCGCTGGTTGGCAAGTGGTCCGCGCAACGGCATTGGCGAAATTGATATTCCCGAGAATGAACCTGGATCTTCGATCATGCCCGGTAAAGTCAACCCAACCCAATCTGAAGCCATGACGATGGTTGTGGCACAGGTTTTTGGCAATGATGCCACCGTGGCATTCGCGGGTTCACAAGGCAATTTTCAACTCAATGTCTTTAAGCCCGTGATGGTGCATAACGTCCTCGAGAGTATTTCTCTGCTTGGCGATGCGTGTGTCAGCTTCAATGATAATTGCGCTGCGGGTATCCAGCCGAACCTCGAGCGTATTGCCCAGAACCTTGGTACAAACCTGATGCAGGTGACTGCCTTAAACCGTCATATTGGTTATGACAAAGCCGCCGCAATTGCCAAAAAAGCCCACAAAGAAGGCTTAAGCCTGCGCGAAGCCGCTTTGAAACTGGGTTACTTAACCGATACCGAATTTAACGAATGGGTGATTCCGCTCGAGATGACCTACCCCAAGGAGTAAACCATGCAACGAATTGTGGACGGCGTTTGGGCAGTCAACTTAGGCATTGCCAACATTGGTGTTCTCGAGTTACCCAGTGGTGGTTTGGCACTGATAGACACAGGCGGTAATGGCTCAAAGGAAAAAATCGCAAAAGCCCTGTCCAGTAAAAATTGGCAACTCGAGGATGTCAAACATATTCTCATCACCCACGGGCATTACGACCATGTCGGCGACCTCGAAGCCTTGGTGCAGGTTTCCAAAGCCACCGTCTGGGCGCATCAAAAAGAAGCTCGTGTGATCCGAGGACTCGAGCCGCAACAACTTGCACCAGACAGTAGCCTCAATGCTTTTGGGCGTTTTCTAAAACGCATGGGACAACCACCAGCCAAAGGCGTGGTGCATAAGGAACTCCAAGGTAACACCAACCTCGAGGTTATCATGCCAGGTTTACGCGCCGTGTTTCTGCCCGGTCATGCACCGGGGCAACTTGGGTATTATTTGGAAAACAGCCGTACTTTGTTTGGCGGGGATTTTTGCGTCAATATTTTGGGCTTAAGAGCGCCGATTGCTGGTTTTACCACCGACATGCGCGAAGCCAAGCGTAGCGTCGCCGTGGCAGCCAGACTCGAGCCGAGCAACTTAATTGTGGGGCATGGTCAACCAGTTCTCGAGGTCGCAGCAGGTGCGCTCGAGCGTTTGGCTCAAAAACTAAAAAGCTAAAAGCTGTACTTCACCAAAGTACTGACATTATGCCTGAATGCCTTTAAGTACGTCTCGCCGCTCGAGCCAACCGCGCCGAGCGCATCGGTGTATAGGCTTGGAGCAATGCTGACCTTGGTTTCTCGAGCAATGGTTTGGGCTAATTTGGGATTGATGACATTCTCCACAAAAATAGCTTTGACTTGTTCACGACGAATGATACGAATCAGATCCGCCGTTTCCTTGGCACTTGGGGCGCGTTCCGTGCCACCGCCGGGGATGACTGTGCCAAGCACCCGAAAGCCGTAACGGTCGGCTAAATAACCAAGCGCATCGTGGTTGGTGACAATTTTGCGCTTCGCTTTCGGGATTTTTGCCACCTCGAGTTTTGCCCAAGCGTCCATGTCGGCTATCATTCGGCTGTAGCGTGCGGCGTTGCTCGAGTAGGTGGCTTTGTTGCTCGGGTCGGCTTGACTTAGGGCATCACGGATTTTTGTAACATAGAAAATCGCGTTGATTGGATTCCACCAAGCATGAGGGTCAAGCTCACCGTGGTCATGGTCGTGAGCTTCGCCAGCTTCGTGGGCTTCCTCGAGTTTGCGGGCTTTGATACCTTTAGCAAGTTCAACAATGCGAGCTTTGCTGCCTGAATTTTTGGCGAGCCTGTCAAACCAAGTCTCTAACCCAAGTCCATTGACGAACACCACTTTGGCTTGACTGAGGTTTTTCACATCCTGAGCGCTGGGCTGATAACTGTGGGCATCGCCGTCTCGAGGTACAAAATTGACAACGCTGATTTTATCCCCGCCGACATTCTTGACCAAATCCTCGAGGATCGAAAAACTGGTCGCAACCTGCAAAGGCTGAGCTTGTACAACCCCAAACAACACAAAAAGCATCGCAAAAAAACATTTCATGGCTTAATGATAATCAATTCTCAATTAGCCAAATGAGAATCCAGTCTCGAGACTCAAAGCTCACAGCTCAAAGCTCAAAGCCCATCACTCATAGCCCATCACCCTTTATACTGCTGAGCATGAATCGCCGCAATACCAAACAACGCGAAACCATTCTTGGGGTACTACACACCGCCGAAGGACCACTTGGCATCCCAGAAATCCATGCTCGAGCCAAAGCCAATTTAGAATCCCTCGGGCTTGCCACGGTCTACCGCGCTGTCAAACGCCTGCGCGACGAACAAGAAATTCTCGAGGTGGATTTGCCCGGCGAAGAAGCCCATTTTGAAGTGCGTCGCGCCCATCACCATCATCATTTTCGTTGCCAAAAATGCCAGAAGGTCTTTGAGCTTGATTTCTGCCCACTGCATTTGCCAAGCGGCACCTTATTGCCCAATGGCTACAGGGTTCTCGAGCATCATTTGACTTTGTATGGGTTGTGCCAGAACTGCGACTCGAGGGCAGCGTGAGGGGCAGAGGAAAGGTTAAAGATAACCTGATGCTGCGAAGCAGCTTGGGTACTCGAGAAACATCCTATTTTGAAGAAAGAGGAAAGGGGTTTATTTCTTTTATCTTTTTGCTGAGTTTATTGTTGTTCTCGAGCAGTTTGGCGCAGGGTTTGGCGCAGCCGCCGCCCAATGCGATGGGTGAACCACCACCTAATGCGATGGGCGAACCACCACCGGGCATCAAAGGGGTGATTGAGCGCCCTGCTGCGACTGGCAGTGGCGCGGATTTTGAGGTTCGGCTCGAGGGCGGCAAATTGGTCAATGCGGTGGATGACCTTGGCGCAGGCAAACTTGGGGACAAGGTCGAGGTGGTGGCACAGACCCTGAACAGTGGCACGGTGGTGTATCGGCTCTCGCCGGGCGATAACGCCGCTTATGTCGAAGGGCGCGTGACGCGCATTCTCGAGAATCCCACGGATACCCGCGAACCGCGTCTGCTCGAGGTGAAATTATTTTCGGGTAAATTGGCTCAGGTGCAAGATGACTCGAGGCGATTTAACGTCGGTGAAACCATCGAGATTTACCCGACGTTAGGACCTGAGAACGAATTTTTATTCTATGCCAACGACCATGTGCGACGAATGCCGTTGTTGTGGTTAGCCATTGCTTTTGTAGCCATTGCAGCACTGGTTGGGCGCGGCAAGGGCATCCGTGCGGTGCTGGCAATGGGCTTTAGTTTAGTGGTGATTCTGCTTTTAATCGTACCGGGCATCTCGAGCGGTTGGAATCCTGTACTGGTGGCAATTGTTGGCTCGAGCGCGATCTTAGCAGCCAGTGTTTATTTTGTGCATGGCTTAAACTGGACAGCCCACTCGAGTTTGCTGGCAACGGTTTTGGCAGCCGTGCTGACCTTGATTTTGGCGCATTTGTTCGCGGCTTTGGCGCACTTAACGGGTTTGGGTGCAGAAGAAGGCACACTGATTTTACAGATGAGCCAATCGGCAGGCGTGGAAGTCAATTTGCGTGGCTTGATTATCGCTGGGATTCTGATTGGAGCGCTTGGAGCATTGGTGGACAGCACCGTCGCACAAGCGGCGGTGGTGCGGGAATTATCCAACTTAAACCCAAATCTTGGCTGGCAGAAACTCTATCAAAGCGGCATGAGCGTCGGTTTTGACCACATTGGCAGTTTAATCAACACCTTGGTGCTGGCAAACCTCGGCTCGAGTTTACCGCTTTGGGTGGTCTTTACCCTTGGGCAAATGAGTTTTAGCCAAGCTGTGAACCTCGAGATGGTTGCCACAGAAATTATTCATGCTTTAATTGGCAGCATTGGCTTAATTCTAGCTGTGCCACTTGCCACCCTGATTGCAGCTTGGCTCTTTGCTGGTGGGCGTTTTCCGGGGACAGACAATGTGCATAGCCACGCCCAAGTGCTTGTCCCACAAACCCGTTCGGACGCTTTGGCTCGAGCGCTCGAGATGCCAATTGAAGAAACCAAACGCAGCAAATTAGACCCTAAAACATTGCTTGGGGATCAATCAGAGTCGTCTTCACAAATTCCCAAGCCAAAGTAGTTTAGACTAGGCGCGTGCGTGTTTTGGTCAATCTGGTCTTGTTTTTGCTGGTGGCAGCTGCTTTTGCTTGGTGGCTGCGCCCGTATTGGGGTCGTTGGAAACGAACTTTTCAGACCATGCGTAACACCTTTCGTTTTGTGCGCCAAGTGCGTGATGCCACCAAAACAGGGCGGTTTAACCCAAGAGGCGCAACTGATTTTTCTGCACCTAACCCTGATTTTTCAAAAGCAAGCAACCAAAAAACCGTGGATGTGACCGCCAAAATGACAATTAAAGTCGGTTGCCCTGTCTGCCGTGAAATGCTGTCCGAAGCTCAGATTGAAGCGCTGCGAACCAATAGCCTGCGCTGCCCTGCGATGCTGCAACGCAGTGCCGATTGCCCGTATTATGGGAGGTCGTTAAATTGACCGCGTCTGCCGAGCAGCAAGCCCTGCATGAACGCCTAGCTCGAGGAAAAAGTGTATTGCAAGCGGCTCGAGATGCTTCTGAGCGAATCCAAGCTCATTTGCTGATCGGTGATGCTTCGCATGACCTTGCCGAGTACACAGATGCCGAAGCTGCCTTTGGTCAAGCTGAAACCCTGGCGCGTGGCTTGCAGCAGCCCAAATGGATTGCTGAAGCAATCATCGGACGGGTACGGGTAGCGGGTGGTCAGTCGCAGTATGGCAAAGTGATCAAAGCCGCCCGAGAAGCCCTTTTTTTAGCGCGGCAAGTCGGTGAAATCTCGACTCTGGCTAAGGCGCTGCATTGGCTTGGCAATACCGAATTTTACTTAGGTAATTTATCCACTGCCCGCAGTCTGCTCGAGGAAGCGCTTGAAGTCAGTCAAAACCTTGGTGACCCGCTGCGTTTGGCCAGCACCATGACCTTATTGGGGCGGCTCGAGGGTCAGGTCGGGCGTTTGGGTAAACGCATTGAGTTATTGCAAGCTGCCTTAAAAATCAATCAAGAATTTGCTTATCAAAAAGGCATTGCGATGTGCTTAACAGGTTTAAGTTGGAGTATGTTACTCGATGGACAATTTGCTGAATCCGAGCGCGTATCGCAGCAAAGCCTGATTCTTTTTCAGCGCGAAGGTTCAAAATGGGCGTGTGCTAATACTTTACTGAATTTAAGTCATGCTCAGATTGCCTTGGGTAAGTTTGAACAAGCCAAAAGCAATTTACTGGCTACCCTCGAGATTGCTTTACAAATCAACTCAGCCAACTTGCTGCTCGAGTTTGTTTTGGCAGCTGCGCGAATTGAGAAAAACCCTGACCTGGCGCGGCACTGGGTACGAATCGCGGTGATGCACCCGCGCAGCACAGCTGAAATTCGTAGTTTTGCGGCTCCTGACATTGAACGCCTTCAATTGTCCTTAAAGCCTGTAGATGAAGCTGCGTTGTACACTGTTCTGCCTGAAATCAAAGCCAGACTCGAAGCGAGTCATTCCTAAGCACACCTTACATATTTGTACAGGTGCTGACTGTAGACTGCGGTTCATGCAAAAAGTTTTATTGATGATTGGCTCGAGTTTAGCACTGGCTGCCGCTTCGTATGCCGCACCTCGCCCTGATGCACCACCACTGGCAGCTCGAGGTACGTATTCGGTTGGGGTAAAAACCTTGCAACTCGAGGATGCCAGCCGTAAGCGCTCATTGACGGTCGAAGTCTGGTATCCAGCTAAACTCAGTGCTGGGCAAAGCGAAAGTACGATCTACAAAGCGATCATTGGTTCAACCAAATTTGATTTGCCAGGCAAAGCCGCTCGAGATGCGGCACTTGAAACCGGCAAATTCCCTTTGGTGCTGCTGTCGCACGGGCAACCCGGCTCGAGGTACATGATGAGCTACCTGACCGAACACCTCGCCTCGAGGGGATATGTAGTAGCAGCCATTGACCACACAGGCAGCACCTACACCGACATCAGCCAAGCCAGTTACATCTCGAGTTTGGTGGATCGTCCATTGGATTTATTGTTCAGCATTGATGCCGTCGCAAAAAACATCAGCAACGCTGATGCCAACAATGTTGGCTTGATGGGCTACAGTTACGGCGGATACTCGGTGCTGAATGCCTCGGGGATTGGCTTGGACAAAGCCAATTTAGAAGCCTACTGCAAAGCCTCGAACAACGAAGGTCCTTGTTTTGCTCTGCCATTTTTTGATGGAATTGCTGCGGCTCGAGGCGCGGCGGTTGTGAAACCAGACCCACGGATTAAAGCTGTGTTTGCGATGGCTCCGTATGGTATTCCTTGGCTTAGCCCAGCTCAACTGAAAAGCAGTAAAATCCCATTGTTTTTGGCTTGCGGCGAACAAGATGACATTGCCACCTATAAACGCGATGCCAAAACAGCTTTCCAAGCCTCTGGAGCAAATCCAAAGTACCTGCTGACTTTAGAAGGCGCATCGCACAACCCTTGGACCAACGCGCCACCCGAAGCAGCTCGAGCCAAATGGGAAGACTTTGAGCGTTGGTTTGAACCTGTTTGGGACAGGGAACGTGCCAATGACATCACCAAGCACTTTGCCACAGCCTTTTTAGCCCAGCACCTTAAAGCAGACAAAAGCGCAGAAATGTACCTCAGCAGCAAATTAATTGGTTTCTTACCCCGCACCACCCTTGGCGTGCGGCTCGAGACAAACAAATAACAGCATTACAAAAGAAGCGCACCCCGACAGGCAAAACCGCTGTCGGGGTGCGCTTCTGGTTTTGATGACTTTCCACGATAACGGTTTGATTACGCCCCGCCATTTAAGCTCTCCTTGCTCGAGCAGAAAACCATTTGGCTGTACCGCTCATCTCGAGGTCAACTCGAGACGCATTCACCTTAAGTTGACCTTGAAACACATTCACTTCGGGATCAACTCGAGACAACCCACAAGGAGGGTTTTATGCAAACAAAATCGCTCAAAGACAATCTGGTGCGTTTGGGTTTACAAATTCTGGTCACAGCAGCTGTTGTTTTTGCCTTCAATTATTTCCAGCACAACCAAAGCAATCAACGTGGTTTCACCACCACTGAATTCAAAGGCAAAACCCCTGCCATTACGCTGGTCGGCGATTGCGAAAAGCCAAGCGGTTGCTGATTTAGGACACCACAGCAATTTTACTGCACTGTAAACAAAGCACCAACCAGAGTACACTGTACATGAACACAAAGACTTTTTGAAACATCAATGGCTTTGCAAAGCTGTTGACAGAAAATAGGTTGGAGTACTTCATTGACAGTGTACTTTCGGCGCCGCTTGATATAAACTAGGGCATCAACATGGCTTTTATTTCTGTTAAGGATGCAGCTCAAACCATTTCACATTTGCTTTTGCATCAGCAAACAGAACAAGCCATTGAAATTGCCTTACGTGCCGCACAGTCGGTTCGCAAATCCCAACACTGGGCTGAGTTACGCTCGATGCTCGAGTTACACTTTTCAGACAAAGAGCGTCTTATTCATGCCTCGCTCGCGCCTTTATATGCTCGGACATTGGTTGGTTGTTATGACTTGGATCAACTCGAAAGGTTTCTCGAGAAAGTCTTACCTATTCATACCGCGACAACTCGAGCAAAATTGGTGGTTGAACAATCATTTTTGTTGTATGTCAAAACCAAGTTTACCGAAGCCCAAGAACAACTTGAAAAAGCCTTGCCACTGCTACAAGGAATTGATCGTGGGATTGCTCTGGCGCGGCTTGGTATGAGCCGTTCTATGCTGAACTTAAGCGATTGGCAAGCACCATTTGTAGAAATGCGAAGCTATTTAACGGGTCGTACACTTGGTATTCAACTGCTCAATGAAGCTGCGTGTTACACCCAAGCTGGACAAACCCAAAAAGCCATGACGATTTTATACGAAGCACTACCGCACTTAAAAGTAGACACATTTCACTTTGCCAATTTGCACACTTCGCTTGGTTTGACATTGCTGCGAACATGTCAGCCCAATGCCATTACCCATTTTGAAAAAGCCGAAAGCATGACCAGAGGTGTCAATTACCGCAAACTCCACGCTCATATCATCAAGTGCATGGCAGCCTATTACCGAATTCGCGGTCAATGGTCACGAGCCACACTCCTCTATCAGCGCTGCATCAAAGTGGCTACCAAAGCTGCCTCCTTAGATTTAGCAGCTCGAGACGAAGCTCTACTGAACTTAGGGCGCACCCTACGCCTTCAAGGTAAACCTGTCGAAGCCCTTGAGATTCTCCAAGAAGACTTGAACAACTATCCTCATGGTCAAAGTGGGGTGCTGACCGAACGGGCTGCTGCATATTTGCAAATGGGCTTACTCGAGAATGCTAAAAGCTGCCTGCACCTTGCTGACGCACCAAAAGGCGAAGATGCACACCTCAAGAGCATTTTAGAAGCCGAGTTTCACCGCTTGACAAGCAACAACACCGCCATGCTCAAAGCCTTACAAACCGTGCCAATGACCGAAAAACTAGCTCGAGAAGAAGCCGGTATTTGGACGGCGCTGTTTACCAAAGCCAGAGAACTTGGTGCAAACACCCCAGAACCACTTTTTGAAATTGAACGCCATGAAATCCACCTCGAGAACCTAGGGGTTCAGCAAGTCCTGCACAATGGAAAAGTCGTTAAATTACCACCCAAAGCCCACGAGCTACTGGCGTTCTTATCATGGCACGATGGCTCGAGTAAAATTCAAGACTGCATAGAAAATTTGTACAATGTTGGACGAACGGGGCAGCGCCAATACCAAGACCGCTTTGAGCATGTCCTCCAGAATCTCAGGGCTGCTTTCTCAATACCAAATGTGGTCACACGCCAGCACAACGCCTTGCAGTTATCAACCGAAATTATTTGGCAAGACGATGCAAAACATTATTTGAATGGAATCAACATCCCATGGCGCGGGATTTATTTAGCAGGAATCCATAACAATTGGATTGATGAAATTGCGATTGCCCTCGAGAACACACGCTTAAATCGTCAAGCAGAAAATCTGCTCGAGGACGATGAAATTCGGATTCTCGAGTTAGCCGATCGCATCCGAAAAAAGCATAAAAATTAATAGTATTACACTCAAAATATATACGAACAGTACGCGCCTGTTTTCCTTAGGCGGTCGTTGCTCGGTAGCTCAATGCTATCCTCATCATGCACATCGAAACAGCCACGCAATTGAATCAAACCAAAAGCGTTCTTAAGGAGCTACCCCAATGCCCAAATGGATCTCGCAAGCCAACACAGACGCATTTTATGGCAACCCAAGAGGACGCAATGGGCGGGCATCGCCCACATGGGAACGCTCGAGTCTGGTCGTGGTGGCAGCGCCATGGAAACTCGTGACCTCATGGGATGGCACATTGGTACGCGGCATCCGAATGCACTACCTCTGCGCTGGGAGTTTACAAATGGTTCTCGAGAACATCTGGAAAGCCGCTGGCAAAGACGAACGCCAAATTCGCACATGGGGAATGCACCTGTACGGCGGCGGGTACAACTACCGTCTGATGCGAGGCTCGAATCAATTATCCATGCACGCATGGGGTTGCGCTGTTGACTTTGACCCAGCAAAAAATGGTTTTGGTGACACCAGCCCAGCTTTTGCCAACCACAAGCCAGTGCTGAATGCCTTTGCCGATGAAGGATGGACATGGGGAGGTAGGTGGGGCAAACCAAACGGAATGCACTGGCAAGCGGCAGATGTATGAAACAGCTCTATGGTTCTTTACAAGCGAGGTAAGAACTTTTCCAGAGATACAAATAGGAGTAATCATGAAGAATACCAATTTGAAATTCGTAGTCATTCCAGCACTTTTGACGAGCTTGCTTACAAGTTGTCCAAGTGGAAGTGTAACACCGCCACCACCGCCGCCGCCGCCACTCAATTTTGCGGGTTCATACACAATTGCTGGTACAAATCCCAATGCAAGTGTTTACTCTGGCACGATGACTGTGACCGCATTTGGCGATGGTTATAAAACATCAGCAACCATTTCAGGCTCAACTTTTACTGGGGTTGCAAATGACATCAATGACTATTTTGCTATAGCCTCTGTTACGGGTGGAATACCAAGTATTGCTGTATATCAAGTCACGACCGCTAATAAACTCTCTGGTTTTTGGCAAGATTTTAATAGCAATAAAGAAGGAACTGAATCTGCAACAAATAGTCAGTCTGACGCCTTTTCACGTATTCCAAGTCAAGCACCTGCAAATACCACAAACTATGCAGGTACATACAGCTTGGCTGGTACAAATCCTGATAATTCGAGCTACACAGGTACAGTCGTTGTGACAGCTTTTGGAGATGGATACAAAGCCACAGTCACTTCTGGAGGAGGCAGCTCATCAGGTATTGGTAAAACCATTGGGAATTACTTGGCTTTTGCCTTTAATTCAGCTGGGACACCAATCATTGGTCTGTATGAAAACAAAGGTGCAGGAAAACTCAAGGGAATATGGCAGTCATTTAACAATAGCAAAGAAGGAGCGGAAGAACTTACGAAGCAGTAAACGGGATGAATAGGACTCTACAATCTTTGCTCAAGTAGTAAGGTGGACTTACCCACAAAACCATTTCTTATCTCAGGAACAAAGGTTAAATTTCGCTAGATACGATTAAAACATTTCTCAAAGACAACAAATCATTTCTATTTTTCGCTCGAGCCATCTGCTTTGTGCAGTGCGCTTGGTTGGTTTATTCGCATTCGGAGATCTTTATGAATCAAGCAATTCGGTTGCACCGACAAGCCCCTTTGGTTTTGCTGCTGGCTCTGATTGCTATTGCCTTTCTAGTCGCCCAAACCACGCTGCTTCACCACGGGCAGACACTGCAACTGCTCGAGGTGGCTAAACCTTGTTGGGTGGGTTGCTAGTGGGTCGTTCAACTTCTAGCTGCTAGTGGTTGGCTTCTAGCTTTTTTCCTAGACGCATTTTTCGAGAATTCAAAAGTTATTTCGCAAACGACAATGACCCACTGATTTTGGTGATTTTTTGTGCTGAGAATTCGACTGACTGATGTTTCAACATCATTTTTGTTGCTGTGCGAAGGACAACGTTTTTCGCAAGCCGCCGATGTGATTCGGCGTTCGTTGCGGTATTTGCAAACCGAATCTGATTATCGGGCGGTGCTGGATTTGTTGTTGCAGATTCCTTTGGAGTTTCGGCTGTCTTTACATGATTGCCGTAGGGTTTTTGCACATGTGCTGGCTTTGAATGGTTTGGATCTCGAGTTACAAGATTTTATTGTGGCGTGTGAAAAAGTTTGTTTACATGTTGAACTTGCCGAGTTGCAGCTCGAGTACGCCGCAATTCTCGAGAAGAAGCGGTCTTTCCTTGAGTTGCGTTTGCTGCTCGAGCCGTTGCTACCGATGTTTTCTGCCGAATCGCTGGGTCGGGCTGAAACTTGTTTGGGTTGGGCGTTGTTTGAACTCAAAGACCCAACGTGGAAGGAGCATTTTCAGCGTGGTCTTGCTTTGCTGCAAGGGATTTTTTTGGCTAGGGCTTTGATCAATTATGGGTATTGCCTGTCCGAGGCGGGGTTGTCGGCGCAAGCCGAAGCAATCTGGCTCGAGGCTCTGCCTTTGGTGCGGCATCGGGTTCGTACCACGGCTCATTTGCTTTATAACCTTGGAGTCACGGCTCAGCGACATTTTTTAATTCAAGCCGAGCAGTATTTTCTCGAGTTAGAACGGGTGGCACGTTTTCCCGAGGCGGCTTCGTTGAATTCGGCAGCTTGGAGTGGGATTGCTCTGGCGCGGCGGGTGCGTGGGCAGTGGTCCCGCTCCGAAGTTGCCTATGAAAAAGCCTTAGCTGCGGCTCAGGATTCTTTTGATCAAAGCACGGCGTATCGTGGTTTGGCGCGGGTTTATTTGTTGTCTGGTCGGGCAAATAAAGCCCTTGAAGTTCTCGAGTTTGCTTTGCTGGGCAATGAACAAGACTCGGATGGTTTGTGGTTGGTGCAGGCACAAGTGCTGCTGTCTTTGGGTTTCACAGCTCGAGCGGGGGCTGCTTTATCTAGGGTTCGTCAACCTGAAAAAGATTCTTTATTTTGGGGCGTGAAGTTACTGCAAGCTGAGTTGGCGCGGCAAGCTGGCGATAACTTGGCGGCGCAGCGTTTGCTGCTGGGTTTGCCGCTGGATTCTTTGATTGCCAGAGAAGAAGCGGTACGTTTCCCCGCATTGCTGGCTTTACTGCCCGATCAACCTAAGCCGCTTGGTTATCAGACCGAGTTAAGTGTTGCTGTGGTTGCCACAGGTTTACTACAGGTATCGTTGAATGAGTTGCGGTTGCCTATTCCACCTCGAGGTAAAGTGGCTGAGCTTTTGGTTTTTGTGCTTGAATCTGGGGGTGCTTGTTCGGTCGAAAAAGCAGCGGCGGCATTGTACCCAAATGTCGAATTGCCTTTGGCTAAGCAGCGTTTAAGGGCAGTGGTTCGGTTGTTACAGCAAGCCTTTGGTTGGGCAGGTAGCTTAAAAGTAGAAGCGGGTAGGTTGGTGCTTGACCCCGAAGCCAAATGGTTTTATGACATTGCCAAAGCACGTCAAGAACGGTTTTTTGTGGGTGAGTTTTTGCAAGGCATCAAGAATCCTTGGGTTCTTATGGTCAATCAAGAACTTGGGCAGTTTAGATCAGTTCTTTAGGCTCATGAAAAACAGTAGACTGTTCGGGCATGAAACACTTTTTATACTCACCCGAAGTCAAGGCTGCCTTGGAGCAAAAACGCCCTGTGGTGGCGCTTGAAAGTACGGTCATCACCCATGGTCTACCGTACCCAGCTAACCTCGAGACAGCTCGTACCCTTGAAGCCAAAGTGCGTCAATCTGGTGCGATTCCTGCGACCATCGCGGTTTTGGATGGCAAAATTATTGTGGGTTGCACCGATGTCCAACTCGAGCGTTTGGCACTTGAAAAAATGGAAAAAGTCTCGCTTTGGAACCTGCCCGCAATTCTGGCAAAAAACACCAGCGCTGGTACAACCGTGGCTACCACCGCGCATTTGGCGCATTTGGCAGGCATAGAGGTCTTTGCCACAGGCGGGATTGGTGGGGTGCATTTTGATGCGTTTGATGAAAGTGCTGACTTACCAGCTTTGGCACGGATTCCAATTGTGGTGGTTTGTGCTGGAGCAAAAAGTATTTTGAACCTCCATGCGACCATCGAACGGCTCGAGACTCTGGGTGTTCCAGTGATTGGTTTTGGCACCGATTCCCTGCCTGCTTTTCATACGCCAACCAGTCCTTATCCTGTGGCGGCTCGTTTGGATTCGGCGCTGGAAGTAGCCAAGGCGCACCGCGCAGCTCGAGATTTGGAGATGCGCCAAGCCATTTTGGTGGCAAACCCAATAGACCAAGGCATTGCTTTTGAACGGGTTCAAGCCTGGGTCGAAGCTGCCAATCACGAAGCCCGTAAGCAAATGGTGACCGGTAAACGCCTGACTCCGTTCTTACTTTCCGAGCTGGCGCGGTTATCGGGTGGCGAAACAGTCCAAGTCAACGGTAGACTGTTAGCCAACAACGCCCAACTTGCGGGAGAAATCGCTGTGGCGTTATCTGGTATCGAGGCGATATGAAAGAAGAAAGCTTAGTTGGTCGTTTGAACATCACCCGCGATAACCTCGCACCATTACTCAAAGAGGCTCGAGAAGCCAAGGGGATGAGTATTGCTGAAGTGGCAGAACGCTTAAAAGTTCGACCCAGTCTGCTCGAGCAAATCGAAGCTGGCAAGTATGAATCCTTGCCTGAAATGATTTACACCCGAAGCTACATTCAAAAATTTGCCCAAGTGGTTGGGCTTGCCCCAGAGCCATTTGTGGCAGCTTATGAACGAATCGCTGCCAATTCGCCAACGCTGGCGCGTAGTGCCTCGAGAACCGTGATTGAAAGCACCACGGTTATAAAACCCGAGGACATTCCACGCACCAATTACCTGCCGTATGTGCTGGGTTTTTTTGGTTTGATTCTGATTGGTGTGGCAGCGTATTTCTTATCCCAAGGGCGTTTATTTCCACGCAGCACCAGCCGCAGTACCACCCCAACGGCTGTCAGTACCACCTTGACCCCTGCTACATCTCAAGAAAGCATGGTGCGTTTAAGTGTGATCAGTGTGCCAAGTGGTGCAACGGTGCAACTCGAGCTACGCAACATTGGCACAACACCTCTTAAAGATGCTTTGGTTGCCAAGCGCGAAAAACGCGAATTGCGACTGGTCAAGGCTGGCTACAAGCCATTTATCACCACTCGAGATTTGCTGACCGACAGCAATTTAAGTGTTACGCTCGAGCCACTGCCCAGTAGCATAGCGATGAATCCAAACAATTCGGATAAAGTTCAATTGATTTACCGAGGCAGTTCTTGGACTCGGGTGCGTGATGCTTCTGGCAAAATTATTTACGAAGGGCAACCAAAACCAGGCGATAAACTCGAGTTTGACCCCCCAATCGAAGTGCGACTTGGCGCTCCAAGTGTGGTCAGTGCGATGGTGGCTGGGCAAACCCGAGAACGCTTGGGTGGGAGCAGCCCAGTCACTGTAAAATTGCCATAAAAAAGCCCCGCATCACAGTTTTGTGACACAGGGCTAGGGAAAAGTGAAACCCGTTGGTCTTACTTTTTGGTGCGGTAGCTTGTACCAAAGCGCTTGGTGAACTTCTCGACGCGACCTTCGGTGTCAAGGAAACGCTGTTGACCTGTCCAGTGTGGGTGAACACCACTCCAGACATCCACATGGATTTCTGGTTTAACACTGTAGGTTTCCATCACGACTTCGCCGTTGTAAATGATCTTACAAGGCACCATTTTTGGGTGTAAATCTTTTTTCATGACTAGACTCCATGTGCCTCACGATTCCGACCGTGAGGGAGTTCAATAACAACCTTTGGTTGGTATCGCCTCGCATTTCGCTCGAGAAGACGGCGGCTTTTGGGCAGCGCCGCCGAGCTTAGCATGGCGATTGGGGACTATTCAAGCCTCGAGCAACGCTTTGAGCATCCGAGCATTCTCGAGACCTTGCCCTCTGGTGGTGTTCTCAAAATAGACATAGGCTTGGCTGACCCTGATTTTTTGGAGGACTTGTACCCACGGGATTAATTCTTCTTCGGTATACAAGTAATCGTGGCGCTCGGCAGCGTCTTTGCCTTCAAACCAATTGGCACTGTTGCGACCATGCAAACGCAAATAGGCAATTTGGCTGTAACGCAGCACAGGGCTGGGCAAACCCTGAAGCGCAGGCAAATCCAAACTGACAGGATGCAAACCCAAATCGGCAAGGAACTGATACACCGCCAATTTATCCCAACTGACATGGCGAAACTCGACTGCCAATGGATAGCCCACAAACCAAGTGGCAAGCTGCTCGAGGTATGTTCTGGACTCGAGGGTGTTCTTAAAAGCAAAAGGAAATTGCGCCAGCAAAGCCCCGAGTTTGCCGTTCTCGAGCAGCGGCTGCATGGTGTATTTGAATTCAGAGGCGCTTTGATTTGAAGCTGTGAAATCATGGGTGAAACTCTTGTGCAGTTTAGCGCAGAACATCATCTGCCCCTTGGTGCGAGTTATCATGTTTTCCATTTGTTTTTGGGCTGGCACAGCGTAAAAAGTGCTGTTGATTTCCACTGTGTCAAAATGCTCGGCGTAATACTCGAGCCATTGGTTTTTTTTCAGTGCTGGCGGGTAAAAAATCCCGACCCAATCGTCATTGCTAAAGCCTCCCGTGCCAATCAAAACCTGCATTGGCACAGTATGTCATAATTGGGTTTATCGTGAAATCGGTATGCGTCATTGGATCTGGTCCAAGTGGCATTGCTGCCATCAAGAACTTGCGCGATGTAGGTCTGGCGGTGACTTGCTATGACCGCCAATCCGATGTTGGCGGCAATTGGCGTTTTTCCGAGGACACAGGTCACTCGAGCGTCTTTGAAACCACCCATATCATCTCGAGCAAATACCACAGTGCTTATGCCGATTACCCGATGCCAAAAGATTTCCCAGATTACCCTTCGCAGAGTCAGCTCCGAGCTTATTTTGAAGGGTACGCCAAGCATTTTAATCTTTATCCACAGATTCAATTTGAAACCCTTGTGCAGTCTTGTAAACCACTCGAGGGCGGGCGTTGGCGGGTCAGCACCGAGAAAAACGGGGTTCTCGAGCATAAGGACTTCGATGCGCTGGTGGTCTGCAATGGGCATCATTGGAAGCCGCGTTTGCCCGAGTACGCTGGGGAATTTTCGGGGCAGTTTTTGCATTCCCATGCCTTTAAGCGTGCTGAACCTTTTCGTGGTCAGCGTGTGCTGGTGATTGGCGGCGGCAACAGCGCTTGCGATATTGCTGTCGAGACTTCTCGGGTTTCCACCTACACCGATGTTTCTTGGCGACGCGGTTATTGGGTTGTACCTAAATTTGTGTTGGGTCAACCCGCCGATGTGCTGTCTCGAGGCGTGACTTGGATTCCACGCCAGCTTCGTTTTTGGCTGTACGAACGCCTGATGATTCTGCTCAACGGACGCAACCGCGACATTGGTTTGCCCGAGCCAGACCATTCAATCGGACAAACCCATATTCTGCTCAATTCTGAACTGGTTTATTTTGTGCGTCACGGCAAAATCAAAGTGCGCCCAGAGATTGCGCGTCTCGAGGGGCAGACGGTTCATTTTACAGACGGCACAAGCCGTGATTACGACACGATCATTGCTGCAACAGGTTACTGGATAGACCATCCATTCTTGGATAAAAGTCTGGTGGATTTTTCTAAAGGGGCTGTGCCACTGTACTTAAAAATGATACCCGCAAAGATTCCCAACCTTTACTTTTTGGGCTTGTTTCAGCCACTTGGTTGCATCTGGCCCGGTGCCGAGCTTCAAGCCAAATTGGTGGCAAAACACCTGACTGGGCAGTGGAATCCACCAGATGACCTCGAGATTCTCATCAAAGCCGAGTTACAAAATCCTGATGTTCCACAGATCAACACGCCGCGTCACACCATCACCGTGGATGACGTGGCATTTCGAGCGCGACTCAAAGCGCAACTGCAATAAGTGGCATTTGAACCCTCGAGATAATTCGTTGCGACCAATGGGTGCATCTCACCATATGTAGATTCTTACAAAAAATGCGTCTATGACGTTACTCGTAGGGGCGAGGCATGCCTCGCCCCTACGGCAGAATACAGTTTTTCCACACCACCTGAAATGCACCCGCGACCAATCTTGTTCTTGCCGACAAGCGCTTGGTTGGTTTAGAATGGCTTCGTGTACGCATTCACTTTTCAAACGCTGATTGCGCGAAAACCAAAGCGCGGCACTTGGCTGCGCCTAAAATAACCATGTCTATTTTTTCTGGCTCGAGATTTTTACTCGAGTGACCTGATTCTTTTTTAAGGAGTTTTTGATGTCTGACTTACCCGAGTTATCCCTACATGAACAAACCCGCTCTCGGTTGAACAACCTCGCTAAGCTCGAGGCGGCTGGGTTTGAGCGCTTTCCTTATTCGTACCCACAAACCCACCACACCTCTGCCCTGCATTCGGCGCACCCTGCGCCACTCGAGCCGAGTTTAGAATGGCTCGAGGAAAAAGTTTCTTTGGCTGGTCGAATTATTTCTTGGCGGGATACGGGTAAATTGATTTTTGCCGACCTGCAAGACCAATCTGGGCGTATTCAACTCTTTATTTCTAAAAATGCCGTCGAGCAGTTTGATGCCGCTAAGTACATTGACTTGGGCGATATTATTGGTGTGACTGGGCATTTGATCACCACCAAGACTGGAATGCTTTCGGTTAAGGTCAATGGTTTTACGCCTTTGGTCAAGTCCTTGCACCCACTGCCAAGTGATTATTATGGTCTTGCCGATAAGGAGTTGCGCTATCGGCGGCGCTACTTGGATTTGATTGTCTCACCCGACTCGAGAAAGGTGTTTTTAACGCGCAGCAAAATTGTTCGTTATATCCGTAATTTCCTTGACCAAAGAGATTTTATTGAAGTCGAAGGACCAACCCTCCAAGCCATCGCGGGTGGCACCGAAGCCAAGCCCTTTTTAACCCATCACAATGCCCTGAGCCATGACTTTTCCTTGCGGATTGCTTTGGAGTTGCACCTCAAACGCCTTTTGGTTGGTGGTTTTGAGCGGGTCTATGAAATTGGTCGGGTCTACCGCAACGAAGGTATTGACCAAACCCACAGCCCTGAATTTACCATGCTCGAGTTGTACTGGGCATATGTGGATTACGAAGCGATCATGCAATTGGTCGAAGAACTGTTCTCGAGTCTGGCAGTGGAAATTACGGGTGGTACACAAATCGAATATGCTGGTCAGAGCCTCGAGTTCGCTGCTCCATTTGCGCGGCTCGAGTATGTGCCAGCCTTATTAAAGAACGTTCCAGATTTGGATTTTGACCCGCTCGAGTTGGATAAGTTGCGTGTCTTTTGTGATGAGCGTTACCCACAATGGAAAGCCGTACCCGACTACAAGCTGCTCGATAAGTTGTTTGGCATGTACGTCGAGCCGCTGATTCAACACCCGACTTTTGTGATTCATCACCCCACGGTGATTAGCCCACTTGCCAAGCCCCATCGCACCTTGGCGGGTGTAACCGAGCGCTTTGAATTATTCGCCAGTGGTTTTGAAATTGCCAATGCGTTCTCGGAATTAAATGATGCCTTTGACCAACGCGCCCGCTTTGAAGCCCAAACGGCTCGTCGAGCGGCTGGCGATGACGAAGCCCCTGAACTGGACGAAGATTTTTTACTTGCGCTCGAGTATGGAATGCCACCAGCTGGTGGCTTGGGCTTTGGGATTGACCGCTTAGCCATGTTTTTTACCAACCAAACCAGCATCCGCGATGTGGTCTTGTTCCCACTCTTAAAACCCGAACGCGGCGAGGTACAACCCGACCAGTAACCAAATTCATGCAGCAAATCACATTCTGCGCTATACTGGGTTACATTCCAAACCCGCTCGAGTTCGCTCGAGACACCACGGAGGTTCGCCAATGCCCACATTCACCTACCGAGTCCGCGATGCCCAAGGCAAAATTATTTTGTCAACCATGGAGGCTGACACCTCAAAAGCTGTGCGTGACAAACTGCGTGAGAAAAACCTGACGATTGTTTCAATCACCGAACCCAAAAGTGGTCTGAACCAAGATTTGCAGCTTCCCGGTTTTTTGAACGAAGAAAACCAAACCCCGGGCTTAAAGCCTGTGGCAATTTTTGCTCGTCAGATGGCAACCATGATTGATGCGGGTTTGCCTTTGGTGCAATCCTTAACCATTTTGCAAAAGCAATCTGAACACAAGGGCTTAAAGAAAATCCTCAAGGACATCCGTCAAAATGTCGAAAGTGGTATTCCTTTCTCGGATGCTTTGATCAAATTCCCCAATGTCTTTGACCGCTTGTTTATTAACCTTGTCAAAGCTGGTGAAGTTTCAGGTACTTTGGACACAGTACTTGACCGTGTGGCAATTTTCAAAGAAAAAGACTTGGCATTGCGCGGTAAAATCCGTGGTGCGTTGACCTACCCTGCGATTGTCTTGGTCTTTGCGCTGGGTGTGACCTATTTCTTGTTGACCACGATTGTTCCACAGTTCGCCAAGATGATCAAAGACGTCAACCCCAACGCCAGCCTGCCAGGAATCACGATTTTCCTACAGGTGGTTTCAGACTTCTTGCTCAATCAAACATGGCTTTTGGGCTTGATTATCGCGGCTTTGGCAGTGGCGTACCATTACTATTACAAAACCGATCAGGGTCGCCATGTGATTGACCGCTTTAAGATGAAAGCCCCTGTCTTTGGCAACCTAATTTCCAAAGCCTCGCTTGCTTCGTTCTCGAGAACTTTGTCTTTGCTGATCAAAAGCGGTGTGAACATCATTGAAGCGCTGGACATCACAAGGGGCGCTTCTAACAACGCAATTGTCGAAGATGCCCTGACCAACGCTAAAAACGCGGTGATGCAAGGCGAGCAAATGTCGCAACCCATGACGGCTGCTGTGGATGTGTTCCCACCCATGGTCACTTCGATGGTTGCCATCGGTGAAGAAACCGGTGGTTTGGACACCATGCTTGACAAAGTCGCCGATTACTACGAACGCGAAGTGGACGAAGCCGTGGATCAATTAACGGCAGCCATTGAACCAATCATGATTATTTTCCTTGGTGCAATCGTCGGTGTGATCGTGGCAGGTATGTTCTTACCGATGTTTGCTTTAATTGGTGAGTTGTCGAAGTAAAAAATGTTTTCTAGTAAACCCAATGCTCAATTATGGCGTTGGGTTTTTTCTTAAAGGAGTTAGGTGTGGCTGCATTTCTCGAGTATGCGTTTTTCAAAGAACAAATCGTTCCTTTTCACGAAGCCAATGTCTCTGTGGCAACACTGGCTTTGCAGTATGGCTTAAGCTGCTTTGGTGGCATACGTGGTTACCTTGGTACAGACGGCTCAATCAGTATTTTTCGATTACCAGAGCATATGCAGCGCTTCTCGAGGAGTGCTGGCTTATTAAAAATTGCGCTGCCCGGCGACCCTGCGTATCTCGAGCAAGCCGTGATTGAATTAACCCGCAAGAATGCGCCAAGTTCAGATTGTTATTACCGTCCTTTTGCCTATAAATCCGACCTCAGCCTAGGTCCAAGCATCGGTCATGCAGGTGGTGGCTTTAGTGTCTACATGCTGAACCTAGGTAATTACTTTGGCGAAGACCGCCCACTGCGTCTGATGGTTTCAAGTTGGCGGCGTGTGGTGGACAACGCCATTCCAGCCCGTGGCAAAATCGGTGGGGCGTATGTCAATAGTTCCATCGCCAAAGACGAAGCCCAAATCAACGGTTACGACGATGCAATCATGCTCAACGAACGCGGTAAAGTCGCCGAAGCCAGCGCTGCCAATTTGTTCATGGTGCGCGATGGGGTGCTGATCACCGCACCAATCACGGCTGATGTCTTAGAAGGCATTACTCGGCGCAGCATCTTAGAGTTAGCGCATTACCTCGAGATACCAGTTTTGGAACGCGAAATTGACCGCTCGGAACTCTACATTGCCGATGAAATTTTCTTGTCCGGCACAGCCGCTCAGGTTGCACCTGTCGGCGAAGTGGACAAACGCCAAATCGGCGACCCAAACCGCCCAATCACCAATAAATTGCGTGAAACCTTTGAGGACGTGGTTCGCGGACGCAACCCTGCCTTTTCGCATTGGTTGACCCGGGTTGAATTGCCAAAACCTTTAGCTGCAACCCATTAAACCCTGCTCGAGGAACACAAGGCATGATACGGATGCCTTGTGTTCTTTTTTCACAGACAACAAGCCAAAGCTCGAGTAGACTCAGAGCCATGAAATCACTACGGATTTTCCTAGCGCTGCTGACCCTCTCGAGCCTGCCTGCATTGGCACAAACGGCGGCTGAACTGCTCACTGTGGTCAGTATCTCTGGCACGCTGGATAGCTCGGTGCGCTTGCCCTCTGGGTCTTTTCAGGTGGTCAATCCAAGCCTGACCGATCAATTTGCCAATTTACTCGGCGCGGACAAACCCAAGTACGAAGGTTACACCTTGTACCTTGCTACAGGGCTTGCCACCAAATTAGCCGATGCGTATGTAGCAAATCTGGCAAATAATTTTGCGGTCGCAGGGTACTTTGAAAACTCGAGGGTGGCTGTTGCTGCGCCAGCAGGTGAAACCCGCACCAGAATCGAATACCAAAACCCAGACAACAATAAATTCTTAATGGTGTTTATGCTGCGTCAAGCCGATAAAGTTTATTTTTTGGTGGCGAAGAAGAAATGAGTGGCTATGGGCTTTGAGCTATGAGCTTTGAGCTATCGTAAAAATAGGCAAGAGTCAACCATCGGCGTATACCCCGCATCTACCCTCAAGCACGAAATAGCGTTGCAGTACAAAGTTTTTAAGTCAAACCGTAGGGGCGAGGCACGCCTCGCCCAACTCGAGCCACCCGTTTTTTGGTCTACTTCTTGCAAGATAGTTCTTTCTCGAGGAAGAACAAGGAAGTGGTAGTTTAAGTGCATGGCAATTCCAACGCTGCACATCAACCCTCAACTCGAGCCGAGCATTTTAGCGGGGCATCCTTGGGTTTACCATAATCACCTACCACACCATGACCTCGAGACAGGCGATTGGGTGCGGGTTCAGGCGGGTAAAGCCAGCGCGTATGGTTTGTACGATGACCGCAGTGTGATTGCGGTGCGCTTGTTTGGGCGTGAAGAGCCAACGCCTGCTATTCTTGCCCAAAAGGTTTATACCGCGCTCGAGTGGCGCAAAGAATTATTTGGGCTAGAAACCAATGCGTATCGTTTGATTGCTGGTGAAAATGACTTTCTGCCTGGTATCACGGTGGACAAATACGAGCGCTTTGCAGTGATTCAAACCTACGCTGATTGCTTAGAAACAATTGTGCCAGATGTGGTCAAAGCCCTCTCTAAAAGCGGCTTAAAAGGCATTTTGCGCCGCGACGAGGACAAGGAACTCCATGCGCTGTGGGGGTCGTTGCCACCGCCCGAGCTAACGATTTTAGAAAACAACTTAAAAATCATTGCGAACTTGTTTGATGGTCAAAAAACCGGATTGTTCCTCGATCATCGTGATAACCGCGCCCTGCTCGAGCGGTTCAGCAAGGATAAAACCGTACTGAACTTATTTGCTTACACAGGAGCATTTAGTTTATACGCAGCTCGAGGTGGTGCAAGTCATGTCACCAGCGTGGATATTGCCCCAGCCGCCATGCGGGACGCAGCGCGGAACTTTACTTTGAATGGCTTTGATGCTACCCAACACGAATTTTTAGCCGCAGATTGCTTTAAGTTGCTCGAGCAGTACGTGCAAGAAGGCAGGCAGTTTGATTTGGTGATTCTCGACCCGCCAAGCCTGGCTAAATCCAAGGACAATCGTTTTGCGGCGGCTCGAGCTTATAAAAAACTCAATGCGCTGGCGATTAAATGCACTCGAGTAGGGGGCTTACTTGCCACTGCCAGTTGCACTTCGCAGATTTCACCAGAAGCCTTCAAAGAAATTGTTCTCGAGGCAGCCGATGGTAAGCGCAGATTGCAAATTGTGCAGGAAAACGGTCAGGCGATGGATCATCCTGTGACCTTTTTTGAAGGGCGATACTTAAAATTTGTTTTAGCTCGGGTGCTGTAAAAGGCGTTACAAT
>JAAFJQ010000289.1 GCA_013298185.1 Deinococcales bacterium | reverse complement strand
ATTGCGCCCGCGCAAGTTCCTTAGAACCACCGAATTCTATTGGCATGAGGGTCATACGGCACACTCGAGTCACGAGGAAGCGCTCGAGGAAACCCTAAAAATTCTCGAGATTTACCGCAAGTTTGCAAGGGATTATGCTGCTATGCCTGTGATTGCTGGTTTGAAAACACCATCTGAGCGTTTTGCTGGCGCAGATGCCACATACAGCATCGAGGCGATGATGGGCGATGGGAAAGCGCTGCAAGCTGGTACAAGCCATTACTTGGGACAGAATTTCTCCAAGGCTTTTGAAGTAGCATTCCAAGGCAAAGATCAAACACAGCAATTTGCGTACACCACCAGTTGGGCAATTTCAACACGGATTATTGGTGGAATTATCATGACCCACGGTGATGACAAAGGCTTGGTCTTGCCGCCGATGCTTGCACCGTATCAGGTCGTGATTGTGCCAATTTTCAAGTCCGACAACTTCGATCAAATGATTGGCGCGGCTCGAGCCTTGGCAAGTGACTTAAAAGCCAAAGGCGTTCGGGTCAAAGTAGACGAGCGCGACGGTGTATCGAATGGCTTTAAGTACAACGACTGGGAAATGCGCGGCGTGCCGTACCGCCTCGAGCTTGGTCCACGGGACTTAGAAGCGGGCAATGTGGTCTTGGTCTCGAGACTCGGCGGCGAGAAAGAAATTCTAGCTCGAGATGCGGCGGTTGAAGCCCTGCCAAACAAATTGGTGGAATTCCAAGCTGAGCTACTGGCTCGAGCCACAACGTTTCGGGATGAGCGGATTAAAACCGCAAACACTTGGGAAGAGTTTAAGGAATTGATTGAAGCAGGATTTTTTGTTCGGGCATTTCACTGTGGCGAAGTGGAATCTGAAAAGAAAATCAAGGAAGAAACCAAAGCCACCACACGCTGCATTCCACTCGAGGGCGAAGTTTTTGGAGAACCAGAAGAAGGGATTTGCATTCATACAGGCAAGCCAGCCGCGTATGGCAAGCGGATTATCTTTGCTAAGGCGTATTAAAGTCTCTACGGCATTGGTTGAGATACATCTTCAATTTGGTTTTGCCAGCGCCCTCGAGCATTGAGCAGTGCTTCTGGATCGCCCCTGATTTGCAAATCCACAGATGTTCCAAGTTCGGTAGTCTCGAGCTTATACATAACAGGCACATCGCTTAACTGCTCGAGATGCACAAACTCTGCCAGCATCATCCATGTACTGTTGCGCTTGGCAAACCGCAAGACCAGATTTTGCTCAGTTTCAATGATTTGACGCAATGCTCGGCGCATCAATTGCTCGAGCATTGCGTGTCTGTGGCGTTGAACAAGACTCAGTGGAACTGCGGTGTGCATATGGGTTTCACCGCGAACCGGGGGTACGGGCGTAAGCAAACATATTCTGTGGGTCAAAACGAGATTTTTGCAAAGCCACACGCATGGCTTTTAATCCTCGATAAGCCGCCTGATCCCTAGCAATACCTTCGTCTCCAACAACAAAGTTAGGCAGAACTGCCCCATTGGCAAAATGGCTGAGGTTTTCGGTGAAGACTTGAGTGTAATGCTCAGCAGCACTTTTTTCGTTTGGGTCAGCCACAATTGCACGGAAGTTCAGCAAGAACTTGGCATCACGATGTGCAAACGCCGTGGCATCATCGGGAATGCTCGAGATTGCCCCACCTAAATGCCGCAGTTCGCATAAGTAAAACGAAGACTGCTCGAGGGAAAGCGTGTGCAGCAGCACATCAATCATGTTGTCATTGATGGTGTCCAACAATTCAGCTCGTCCTGTTGCGTCCATGGGGGCGGGTGGAGAACCAAAGAAATGACCCAGTTCTGTGGGTGAAATTTCACTGACCATTTGTGCTATTGGGTTTGGGATGCTGTTTAAGCCAGCCAAGTTCGGTTGGACTTCGGTTTTTGAACCTGTGTACACAAATTGAATCATGACCGCGATTTTCCCTCGAGCAAAAGGAGGCATCATTTCAGCATCTGGACCACGCAACATCATGATTCTCGAGGTGATTTCATTTGGTAGGGTTTGAATCCATTCACGGTAATGTTGAAACACCTCTTTGGCAGATTCAAACGGAAATATAAACTGCCCTGCTGTGACTTGTGGATGGCTGTACAACTGTAAAGTGATTCGGCTGACCACGCCAAAACCACCTGCGCCACCACGAATCGCCCAGAACAAATCCGGATCGGAATACTGATTCACCACCTGCAACTGACCATCGGCGGTGATGATTTCAGCCTCGAGCAAACTGTCTATGCCCATGCCGTATTTGCGGGCGAACCAACCCGTGCCGCCACCTAGCACATAACCCGTTGCGCCAACGCTGGGTGTATCACCGACCAAACCCACCAAACCATGCTGATGCGCGGCTTGTAACACATTGCCCCATGTTGCCCCTGGCTGAATTGTGGCGGTTTTGGCAATCGGGTCAATTCGCACAGCTTTTAACCTCGAGACATTGAGCAGGATTTGGTTTTCTGCATCGCGCACAAAGCCATGCCCAGTGGACTGCACCGCCACCTTAAAGCCACCCGCTTTAGCAAACGCTACCGTCTGGAGAATATCTACCGTGTCCGAAGCCATAACCACCACAGCAGGATGATGTTGATAACCAAGTTCCCAACCACGTAGAGCTTTTTCAAAACCAGTATCGGTTGGTTCAAGCACCAAGCCTTGAACCTGTTCACGAAGTGCCGAAAAACGAGTCGAATCAAGTGTCTGAGTCATAAAAATCTCCTTGTTGCTGCAAAAGCAAGCTCCAACACCGTAATTGCCTAGCCGTGACTGCGCTGTGACTCGAGCTGGCCGCAAAATCGGGTTTTGTGTGTTGAGCGTGGTCACACCTCAGTCACAAGCCAAAAGCTACCTTTTGTTCAGTGCTGCACGAGGCAAAAGTGCAGTCCTCAAGGAGAACCAATGAAAAAGCGATTGATACTGAGCATTCTAAGTGCGGGTTTGATGTTTGCTGCTTGCAGCACTCCAACCCCAAACCCAGCACCAGCCCCAAACCCATTTCCGGATTCAAGTGTGGTGATCATTCCTCAGACCACCAAGCCCATTGCCGACAACACCCAAGCCCTGCTTTCCAATGTTTCCGTGGGTGGCACAATGCGTTTTGACTCGAGCAACGCACAATTGCAAGCCTTGAAAACTGGTGATGTGGTTGTTTCAAAGCCTACAACTCTTGCCCCCAATGGCTTCTTACGCAAAGTCTCGAGCATTCGCACCGAAGGTAATGAAGTTGTGGTTGAAACCACCGAAGCCACCTTGACCGAAGCCATCTCGAGTGGTGAAGCACAAGCCAACACCAACCTGAACACCGCCAATCTGCGTTCGGCTAAAGCATTGCGCCCTGGTGTTAGCGTGCAATCTCGAGCTGTGGCACGCCCACAAGCCCAAGTGCTGAACCTCGAGTTTAACCGAGTGCTGTTTGATTTTGACGAAAAACCAGAGACCACCAACGACCAAATCGAAGTTTCGGGTTCGCTGGTGATGGACGCAGAAATGGACACCGCCCTGAAAATCAAAGGCTGTGCCGATCTACCACCTGTTTGCGTGAATCTGTTTCGAGCTGCGGTCAAAGTCAAAGAAACCGCTACGCTCAAACTGCGCGGTGATTTTGAGCGTGAGGAAAAACGCGAGTACCCGATTGCCGAATACGAATTTGACCCGATTGTGCTGCAAATTGGTCCTGTGCCAGTGGTCTTAAATCCTAAACTCGTTGCCATCATCAAGCTCGAGGGAAAAGCCACGGCTAAACTGCGCTGGCAAATTGTACAAACCATTGATACCCGCCTTGGGGTTGAATACAGCAATGAAAAATGGAAAGGCATTCACGAATTCAGCAATGCCTTCCAAACCGCTGCCCCTGAAATCAGTGCCAGCTTAAAAATGCGAGCCGATGCCAATGCCAACTTTGAAGTCAAGTTGTACGGCTCGAACGCCAATAAAATCTGGACTCGAGCCAATTTGTACGGCGATCTGGATGTGCTATCAACCCGCTCGCCAACCTACATTCTCAAAGGTGGCGCATCGGCATTTGTCGGCGCTCAAGCCAAGGTGCTGGGCATTAAAATCGGTAAGTTTGAAGCCAAACTCTTTGATCTGGACAAAGAACTGCTGCGTGGCGATATTCCGGGCATCGCCCCAGATGCCCCAACCATCAGCAGTGTAGACCCCAATCCCCTGACCCTGAGCGGCTTTAACGGCGGCGAA
>JAAFJQ010000288.1 GCA_013298185.1 Deinococcales bacterium | reverse complement strand
AGCACAAGTGGCAACAAAGTATTTGTCTACCCACCCAGTCAACAGAACATCAGTGCTGCCGCTCCGTTAGCAACCCTCTCTGATACAAGCCTTGCAGCCATTCGAGGTTTGGCATTCGACTCGGCTGGTGATTTGTGGGTTGCTAACGGAACAAACATCTTAGAGTACAGTAAAACTGCTGTGCTGGCAGGAAGTAATCCTGCGCCAAGTGTAGTGCTGACCGTGACAGGGGTTGACGCTACGGGCTTGGCATTTGATCGCAATGGCAACTTATTCGTTAGCGCTAATAGTTCGGGTAAAGTTGCTAAGTTATTGTCAAGCCAATTATCCAGCACTGCTACAGTCACACCAGACCTCAAGATTTCATTGTCTGGTGCAAGCCAATTGGCATTTGATAGCCAAGATAACCTGTGGGTGGCACAATGTGGTTCAGATGTGGCGAAATTTACCCCTAGCCAATTGGGGCAAACGGGTGTGCAGACCTTTGCTCCTAACCTCAGTTTCAGTATGTCGGGTTGTGCTGAAGGCATTGCTTTTGATTCAGCAGGTAATTTATGGGTTTCAATATGGAGCAGTGGTGATTTACTCAAATTTGACACCAGTACCCTGAGTGCAGCAACCCCGTCTCCAACGCCTAGCGTAACTATCAGTGGTGCTGCCAATGGTATGTTTTGGGGGCAATTTGCATTTTATCCTGCTGCCAGCAATCTGCCAATTTTTAAGTGATTTAGAAGTTCCATCCACTTCTCGAGTAAGTTGTGGTGCCTTAACAAAAACTGGACAATTCGCAAAAACGCGGATCGTCCAGTTTTTTCGTGAGAGAGTGTATGGTGTGTTTCTCGCTTACTTGGCTTTAGCGTTGATGGTTTTGACGGGTTTTGAGCTGGTGCTGCCTTTTGCACTTTCGTTCTTAGCACTGATTTCAGCCGCTCGTTTTTCAACTTGCTTTTCGACTTGTTGCAGCATGATCCATTGTTGGAAGCAGCCAATGAAGCCACCAATCACGCCGTACATCGTCACACCACTTGGGAAAGACAAGTAAATAAAAGCAAACACAAATTGAATAATCATCATCTGACGAAACATCTCGGGGGTTTTGCGGGTGCTGAGCCAAGTGCTAAGCACACCCGAAGCCAAGTAAAACACAGGCAGAATATAGAACGGGTCTGGCAGTGCAAGGTCGGGTAGCCACAGGAAACCTTGGTCAAATTCGTAGTTGCTGAAAATTTTCCACAGCACCAAGAAGACTGGCATCTGGGCAAAGGCAGGTAAGCATCCAGCCACGGGGTTGATGCCGTTCTGCTGGTAGATTTTCATGGTTTCTTCTTGCAGTTTTTGTGGGTCTTCTTTGTATTTTTCTTTGATTTCAACTAAAAACGGCTGCAAGGCTTGCATTTCGGCACTCGAGCGGTATTGCTGCATCAAAAGCGGGGTGATTAACATACGAATGATGATGGTTAAGATAATAATCGCAATGCCCCAATTGCCCACCACGTTCTTGACAGCTTCAAAGACACTGATTAAAAGCAGAGACAACTGCCCGAAAATATTGGGTTGAAATAAGCCCGGTAACTCATAGAACTTTTCTTGGTTGAGGCGCACAAGCTCGTTAAAACCACCGTAGACGGCAAACTTGCTAACAGCTTCACCGGGCAGCGTCAAGGCAATGCTCGACATCTCAATTTTTTCTTTGGCATTGTTGACAATGCGTTCAACTTGGCGCGTGCCGACTTTGGCTGGAATCGGTTGGCTTGGGCGAATCACAATTGCTTGACCGTTGGGGTTGATTAAACTGGTGCAGCACTGCAAACTGGCGTAGACTGCATTTTTCACTTCACCTGCCACGATTGGCTGAGTTGAACCTTGCTCGAGTGCCTTGACCGAGGCTCGAGCATCGCCGCCCAGACCAAAGAACTCGAGTTGGTAGTCTTTGACCCCAGACACCTTGGTCTCGAGTTGAACCGTTAAACGCCTCGAGTTGATGATGTATTTCTTTTCAACCGTCGCGCCACCTTGGGTGTACTTGAAAATACCCGTTAAGAACGCGCCGCCATCGGCTACTTTTTCGACACTGGTTTCGGGTTTCTCGGCTTTGACTGTGCCGTTAAGCGGGATGACGCTGTTATGCACGCCGTTCTGCAATAAATTGGGTTTGCCTTGGTATTGCTTGTTGTAATTGGTGCCTTTGTAAAGCTTTTCGTACCAACCGATAATCTCGCCTTGGCTGTTGAAAGCAATGTCAGAAAGGTTGGTGACTGCCACGGTTTCCATCGAGCCGTCTTGGTTGACATCAACTGATAACCATTCTGGGTTGGTCGTAGCAAATGCTGGTGTTGCCAAGAACAATGCAGCCAATGCCGCAAATAAAATTTTCCTCATCAAACTCCTTACGTCTTGACGCGGCAAAAAGTTGCACACATCTTGGTTTCATTCGGGTACATGATCTATGCCGCCTGGATGAAACGGTTGGCATTTTAGAATTCTTTTGACCGTTAAGAAAGTACCTTTGACCGCACCATGCCTCTCTATTGCAATCAGCGCATACGCCGAGCAAGTAGGGTAGAACCGACAGGTCGGCGCTCCTTTGAGGGGCGACAAGAACTTTTGGTAGCCTGTCACACCCGCCAACAAGGCTCGAGCCGCGAGGCTGGCGCGTTGGGTGTCGCGGTTCTTGAACGGGTCGGTCATGCCACTCCAGCTTTTCGCAGGGCGCTGGAGAGGGCTTTGACAATTTCAGGATAACGGGCTTTGGCTGCTTCTGGATTAGCGATAATCACCGCTTCGATTGCAGGTAAATCCATGCGGCGCAGGGCTTCGCGGATGCGGCGGCGAATGCGATTACGGGCAACGGCATTGCCCACTTTTTTAGAAACCACAATGCCAACAAATAACCCTGCTTTGTTGGGCAACCACTTCAAAGACAAAACATGGGAGCGCCCGGGTTTACCTTTGTTGCGTAAACGCCGAAAACGCCAATCTTTGGTCAGCCCCTCGAGTTTTTTTGCTTTGAACGGTACTCGAGGCTGGTTAGGCTGCCCCAAAACAGCAAGATGAGCCTCGAGCGTCTGATCTCGAGACTCATTCATGATCTACCCTTACTTAAAGCGAGGTGATTTGACCGCAATGATCGAACGACCCTTTGCGCGGCGGCGTGCCAAGACACGACGACCATTGTCAGTTGACATACGAGCGCGAAACCCGTGGGTTTTGGCGCGTTTACGGCGATTTGGTTGCCAAGTACGTTTCATAGTGAACCCCTAAAAATTCTTATTCGCCCCTCTCGAGGCAGCTCAAGGAATATAGCAGATGAAGTTCGGTAGTGCAAGGGTGTTTTTAACCGCGCAAGAAACCACCCAAGTCACCATCCTCGAGCGGTGGTAAATTTTCAAGCGCAGGCAAGCCAAACTCGAGCAGAAACTTCTCGGTGGTGGCGTACAGCATCGGTCTGCCAATCACTTCTTTGCGCCCGATGACTTTGACTAATTCACGTTCCTGTAAGGTCTCCAAGGTGCTACCCGCCCCCGCCCCGCGCATCAATTCAATTTCGCCTCGGGTGATCGGTTGTTTATACGCCACAATTGCCAGTGTCTCGAGCGCCGCGTTTGAAAGTGTTGGCAATGGCGGCGGCGAAAGCAGAGGCTCGAGGGCTGGCACGACATCAGTTGCTACAATCAAACGATAACCACCCGCGACGGCTTCAATGTCAAAACCAAGCGCACTTTCACGAAAGCGTTTCTTGAGCATTTCAATCAACCGATGCGCTGATTCAGTCGGCAACCCAAGTAAATGCCCAATCTCCTTGGGTTTCACAGGACGACCAGCCGCCAGCAGTGCAGCCGACAACACCTCGAGCAAGCGGGTTTCCACGGGTTGTGGGCTTGGCTCGAGAACTTCTTCAAAGGTGGGTTCGGAATCTGGAATCATGGTTTGTGTGGTGATGTAGTAAAAGCGTAAGCTCTTAGGAACTTCCCCAGCCTCGCTTCGCTAGGCAGCCCCTTCGTTGAAGGGGCTGGAGGGCGTGGGGTTTGGCTTGACCTTGCAGTTGAACTTAGGCTTTTGACCTTGAACCCCCTCTTTTTTGAGGGGTCGAGCGAGCGACCATGCCCGTCAGCAGCCGTGTTAAAAGTCAAGCCCCAACCCCCTCTATTTTTGCCAGCGTCATGTCAACCCACGGAGTACGGTCACGCACAATGATGTGCAACACAGCCAATAGTTTACGCATACACGCCA
>JAAFJQ010000287.1 GCA_013298185.1 Deinococcales bacterium | reverse complement strand
CTTGCGACAAAAGAAATTCGATCCTCGAGGTCGGTCACTTGAGGGAAATCAATCTCGATGCCAACTCGAGCCAAGGTGTTTTTAGAAACCATCACTTCAACAAAACGCATCAGCATTTCTTCGGTGTTGTGGGCTTCGTCTAAAATCAGTAAATCGCGTTTTTGGAATGCGCCTTGGTGGTTGATTTCACCCATGAAATACGGATAGTTCAGCGTGGCAATGCCAGCGTGAAGGGCATCGTCTTTGGCAATCAAGTAGGTGCAATCATCACACGCCGCGAACTTTTTACCCGCCAAGCACGGCGCAGCGCCAGCGTGGGTGTCCATGACCAAGCACGGGTAATTGCTGCGCCCTTTGACCGAAGCAAGATCGGGAAAATCGCGGATGTACTGATCTTGCAAGATTTTTTGAGCCGTCAGGATATAAGCGTTCTTGGCTTCTCGAGCCAGTGTCACCGCAATACCGCTCTTGCCAGCCCCGGTGGGTGCTTCGATCACCACAAAACGCTTACCTCGAGCGAAGGCACTGCGAGCCGCATCAAGGGCTTCGCGCTGCCCGGGACGATACGCAGCATATGGAAAATGCGTGGGTTGACTCGAGTTTTCGCTTGGGTTCTCTAGGCTCGAGGACATGGCTGCAATCTAACACACTTTATGCTCTAAACAGAAATTGTCTTCCAATCGGCACATGGCTTATGCTGAGCGCCATGAATTTAACCCCCAAAGCCCAAGGTTACACCATGCCCCCCGAGTGGGCGCAGCACGAATGCGTCTGGACTGGCTACCCCGCCAATAACCAAATGTGGCTCGGTTATCTCGAGGTGGTACGCCAAGACTTTGCTGCGTTTTTAAGAATCCTCTCGAGCTTCGAGCGGGTTGAATTGATTTGCCGCGACGAGGAAGCCCTGCACGATGCCCAAGCCCGTCTCGAGGGTTGCAACGTGCAGTTTCACCTGCACCCTCACAACGATGTTTGGTTCAGGGATTGCGCTCCGATTTTTGTCACCAAAGAGCAAGAAATAGCAGCAATAGACTGGAAATTCAATGGTTGGGGCGGAAAGTTCGATTCAGACCTCGATGATCAAATCCCAGAATTTATTTGCACCAACCAAAACATCAAACGCTTCACCACCGATGTCGTGATGGAAGGCGGCGCTCTCGAGGTCAACGGCGATGGCGTGCTGCTCACCACCCGTCAATGCTTACTCGAGCAGCACCGCAACCCCACCATGACCGAAGCGCAACTCGAAGAAGCCCTGCGCGATCACTTGGGCATTGAAAAAATCCTCTGGCTTGAGGATGGCATGGAAAACGACCACACCGACGGGCATATTGACACCATCAGCCGCTTTGTCTCGAGCAACCAAATCGTGACTTGCATCTGCGAAGACCCGAGCGACCCCAATCAGGCGGTTCTCGAGAAAAACCTCGAGCTACTAAAAACCTTTACGGATTTGCACGGGCAGCCATTTGAAATTATTCCCTTGCCACTGCCCAAGAACAGAATGCACCTGAGCGGCGAAATTGCTCGAGCTGAAGGCGTAGAACATGACCGATTACCACCGACCTATGCCAATTTTTACATCGGCAATGGCTGTGTGATTGTGCCGACGTACAACGACCCCAATGACCAACGCGCCCTCGAGATTCTGCGTCCGTTGTTCCCAGACCGTCAAGTGATTGGCAGCTCGAGTCACGGGTTGATACATGGTGGTGGGAGTTTTCACTGCGTCACTCAGCAACAACCAAAGGTATAAATCATGAATCGAGACGAAATCGAACAAGCTGCACTGCAAATGCCCTTCAAAACACGAGCCGATCTTGCCCGAAAACTTCTCGAGAGCTTAGAACAACCAAGCGAAGCTGAACTCGAGGAAGTATGGCTAGAAGAAGTTGGCAATCGAATCAAACGAGTTGAGCTTGGGCATTCAAAACTGACTCCTTTTGCTTTGGCGCTGCAAAAAGCTCGAGTCATTGCCCGAAACAATTAGCTGAGCCAATTCATCGCTTCTTCAACCGCAGCAACAAACCGAATCAAACGATGCTTCCGATGCTCAAACGCCAATTCAGCCACTCGAGGGCTGAAGATGCTTAAGTCCACCACGACCAAAGCCAAGCGCAACTGGCATTTGGTGCATTTTTGGAAGAGTTCACCCGCTAAGCCAGATTGCAAATCAAAGAAACTCGAGCCGAGATCGCTTTCAGTCAAAAGCAAAGCATCCATGCCGTAACTTTGACCAATGGCGTTCATCACGTCTTCCATGACATCTATTCTCAATCCAATTTCCGAAGCCATCAGCACTTGCGTTTGCATGGTTGGCACTCTACAAAGAAATGGCGAGATTTCCTAAGACATTGTCTTGAAACAAAGTCTGTGAATGGTGGGGTTAGGCAAGCCCAACCCCTACGGCTGGACGATTTAATCGTAGGGGCGGGGCTTGCCTCGCCCTTAACAGTGGATTCGGGATACATTCCCAAATGGAGAATTTACTTTGACACAATTCCTAACAATAAGCTCGAGCAAAGTCTTATTTTATGCTAAAGTCCAAAAAGTTCCAAATTGGAGTCTGCCATGATTGAAGAATACCAAAATGCTGGTATGAAACTCGCTAAGTACAAGCTACTCGAGGACAATTCTTTTTATGCCAATATCCCAGAAGCCCCCGGCGTTTGGGCAAATGCAGGAACCCTCGAGGAGTGCCGTGATGAACTGCGCGAAGTTCTCGAAGATTGGGTTTTGCTTGGTGTTGCCAGAGGGCATGAAATACCAGTTTTTAAAGGTCGAGTAAACTGATGGTATAGTTCTGGGTGTGCAGAGCTTTTGGATTTATGACGACGGTTTACCGTGGTTTTTAGTTCTTGGGCTTTTGGTATCAGGCTTTGGAGTGATTTTTACTTTTCTTGGCTTTTTTAAACCAAAATGGTTTATTGTTGCGATTACTTTTGTTGCAATGCCTATTGCAATTCCACTATTGTTTTTTCCGAAGTTTAAAGTACGAAATCGTATTCTCGAGGAAGCAGATAAGTACCTCTTGAATAATCAAGGTACTGAAATACGATTTGGATTAGTTTCGCTTTTAAGTACCGCGTTGATATTTTATTCACTTATCTGGCAAGATAAAGTTAAACTAATTTTTAATGAAAACTCTGTTTGGATGGCGGGGGTATTGTCAAATCGGAATAGCCCTGTTTTGCCATTTGAGCAAATTGAATCAATTTCAATAGTTTACGGAAATCGATACAGCTTTAACCTAAGAATAACGACGGATCAAGGTATCTCGGCTACAACCCATAATACTTCCAAAAGAGCTGTTTTAGGCTTACAGCAGTTTTTCATTGAAAAAGTGAAACCATTCAACCCAAAGGTTCAAAGCATTTGTCAGTTAAAAGAATCTGACTGCTTACCAAACAAATAAGGAGAATGATAAATGAAACTTGCCATCATCCAAATGTCCATGACCAATTCCCTCGAGACCAACCTCGAGAAAGCCATTTCCTTTGTGCGTGAAGCTGCTGCCAAAGGCGCAAAGCTGATTCTGCTCCCAGAGCTTTTTGAGAACCTGTACTGGTGTCAAGTGCAGAGCGAAACGTACTTTGCTTGGGCTAACCCACTCGAGACACACCCGTTCTTACCAAAATTCCAAGCCTTGGCTCGAGAACTCGGGGTGGTGCTGCCCGTTTCATTCTTTGAATTGGCTGGTCAGGCGCGGTTTAACAGCGTGGCAACCATAGACTCGAGCGGCGAGATTCTTGGTGTGTACCGCAAAAGCCACATCCCCGATGGTCCTGGTTACACCGAAAAGTATTACTTTAATCCCGGAGACACGGGCTTCAAAGCCTACCCAACGGCGATTGGCACGGTTGGCACTGGCATTTGTTGGGATCAATGGTATCCCGAAAGCGCCAGGGCGATGGCGCTTTTAGGTGCAGAGATTCTGTTATACCCCACCGCCATTGGCTCAGAACCCGAAGGCGTGGCATCACCCAACACCCATCATGCGTGGCAACGCGCCATGATTGGTCATGCGGTCTGCAATGCCATGTACCTTGGCGCAGCCAATCGCGTTGGTACGGAAATCATAGAAGGTCTCGAGCAGAGTTACTACGGCTCGAGTTTCATCTGCGACCCAAGCGGCGAGAAACTAGCCGAAGCCAACCAAACCGAAGAAACCGTGCTGATCGCCGACCTTGACCTCGAGCGAGCCAAGTTATTCAGGGCTGGTATGGGATTTTTCCGTGACCGTCGCCCAGATTTATACGCGCCACTGCTGACTTTGGATGGAAAGACCAGACGATGAACCTGCGCCTCTCATGGTTTTTAGCCGTGCG
>JAAFJQ010000286.1 GCA_013298185.1 Deinococcales bacterium | reverse complement strand
AAAACCATTGATGGCTCGGATGTGTTGGGTTCGTCCGAATCGCCGTACACCCTAAAAATCAGTCCCAAAGGCAATGTGCTTTGGAGCAAGATGTTCCGCAGTCAAGTCAACACCCAAGCCACTGGTCTGGAGAATTATTATTACCCACCAAACGCTGTGGTCTCGAGCAGTGACAGCAACCTTTTGATTGCCAGTTCACCAAAAGGCAGGCTTGTGCCATCGCAACCGCCGGTCTTGCTTCGCACCACCCAAGCAGGCAAAGTGTTATCCGCCACGCAATACCTGATTCACCCAGAAGACCAAGCGGGTTATACAGGGGTTCGTAAAATGCTCGAGTTACCCGATGGTTCGCTCTACCTGCTTGCCGATGCCAAAGATGCCGATAACAAGAATTTGGTACTGCTCAAACTCAAAGCCGATGGCAGCCTGATCTGGGCAAAAACCATTGATGTCGGCACAGACGACTTACCCACGACCCTCGAGCCAATGCCCGATGGTGGTGTGGTGCTGGCAGGTTACGACTGGAACACCACCCTGACCAACAGCTTTATCATTCGGTTTGGCGCAGATGGCAGCCAGACATGGGCGAAAAAAGCCAGTTATTGTGCGGCTGGCGACCTGAGAATCACCGCCAGCAACAAAACAGGCTCAGGCGATTTGCTGTTTGTCGGTGCGGGTGACTCTGCACCAACCAATGGCGTGATGATGCAAATCTCGCCAACAGGAACATTGGTTCAAGGCAAAACCTACGCCACTGGCTCGAATGTGCGCGATGTTTATTTGACAGGCATTCAGCAGCTATCCACCACAGGTTATGTAGTCAGTGCCGTGCGCGAAAGGGCGCTCAATCAAAATAGCTTAGGATTGATTGGCTTAGACAGCCTCGGCGGGGTGCAATGGTCAAGATCGCTGAACATCAAAACCCTGAGTGGTGAAACCAATGTTCAATCAGCAAAAACCAGTTTGCGTTTAACCACCGATGGCGGGATTATGGCACTTGGTAGCACCCCTGTGCCAACCCCAAGCGGCAACCGCAATGGCTTATGGATTTCAAAAATCCCCGCCAAGGATGGTCAGATCAGCCTGAACTCGAGTTTTGACAATGATTCCACAAGCGTACTTGGCAGCAATTGCGCGATTGGGCTGAGTAATTTCACGCCAACCATCTCGAGCCGCACCGTCACAACTCAGGCAGTTGCGGTAACTACAGAAAACTTTACTCCACCCACCATCTTGGCAACACCATAAAGGAGAACATATGAAGGTATCTCGAGTCATTCTTGGTCTTGGTTGTGCCGCCCTGCTTGGCGTGGCATTGGCACAAGCCATCAAACAAGTCAGTGTCACACTGGCTGGTAAACCCCTCAAGTTGGACAGCGTGGTGGTGCAGGGCAGAACCTATGTTTCGCTCGAGCAGCTCAAAAAAGCCCTGTCCAATCCTGCGGCTCAGGCGGCTGGTGGGGCAAATCAAGCGGCTGGTACAACAGGTTGTATCAACCAAATGCTCTTTAATGGCGCGTGGCGTTTTCGGGTGCAGAAAGTTTTTTTTAGCATCGAAGAAAAAACGTGGTTCATTACGGTTGAACTTCGCAACGCCATGAACCGATCCGCCAAAGCCTACGGCAGTGGCTCGAGCGGTTTGGGCGAGGACATCACCCTCACCATGGCTTCGGGCAACACGCTCAACATGGGCAACAGCGCCATGCTCGAGGCGCAGGACAAAATTATCCTTAAAGACCTTGCACCCGGCGCTGGTGTGGTGGCTGATTTTCAATTCAGCGCTGATTCGGACACAGATAAACCCACCAAGTTCTTATGGGCAATGACCGCAGCCAACAACACCGACAAAGCCCCACTCAGTAAAGACCCTGCGTTTCGGGTGGATTTGACTTGTACCAAATAAAGGAGATGATGATGAAAAAATTATTGGCTTTTGCGATGCTGACTTTTGCTCTTGTGGCTTGTGGTGCGAATACCGAAGCTCAGAAATTAAACGCTGCGAAAATGTCGTACCGAACCTTCAATGCCTTGATGACCATTGGAATCCATCCAGCCAATGCAGGTGTTGTGATGCCAGCCCTGACAAAAACCTGTTTAGTTGGCTCGGTTGATTACACACTGAGCAACAATGTCTACACACTTTCAACACCTTCGCTTGGTTGTACCAAAAATCCTTATAAAATTCTGACCAACAGTTTTGCTTATAGCATTTCAGGCGATTTCAAAGAAGCCAGTTACGATGTGATACAAGTTCTCAATGGCACAATCACCACCAGTTATTTTTCTGAAATACAAAACGCTTCTTTTAACAATCTGGTCATTCGGATCAGTGGTCAAGGGGCTGCATTTGTGAACATCACGGGTGCGGTGACCATCGAAGGGAATACGCTTGTGTTTTCATCTCAGAATTATAAGGCATCTGATTTGCTCTAAAAACGTGTATCTCGAGCCAGAACCCTCTTCACAGCACAAACTTTGGAATGCGGTTAAAATAACCCATGACCTTAGCCACAACGGGGGTTCTTGAGCTTCGTGTTTTCGGTGCGCCGCGTCTGACTTTGGATGGCGAGGTCTTGGTTTTGCCGACCAAACGGGCTTGGGGTGTGGTGGCGTACTTGGCGCTCGAGGGGGCAACCAGCCGCGAGCAATTGGCTGAGTTGCTTTGGGATGAATTGCTGTTTGACAATCCTAAACGCAATTTGCGCCAAGAGTTGTACCGACTTTCCAAGACCAAATTGGCTGGTTTTCTCGAGTTAAACGATACAGTCAGGCTTCATTGTACTTGCGATGCAGCCCAGACAGGAGCGTTTGTGTCAGGTGAGTTTCTACCAAAATTTGAAGTGCCTGATGCACCACAATTCTCGGTGTGGTTGCAGATGCAGCGTGAAACCTATGCGCGGTTGCGGCTTGGGCAACTCGAAGCCAAAGCCAAGAACCTAAGCGGTGTGGCGGCACTGGACGCTTGGCTCGAGGTCTTGCGTTTGGATGGTTTTCGTGAAACTGCCATGCAGCATGTTTTGCGGCTCGAGGTACAACACATTGGGTTGAAAATGGCTCGGGAGCGCTATGTGGAGTTTAAGCACCTCTTAAAAACCGAACTTGGACTCGAGCCACTACCCGAAACCCAAGCCCTAGCGGTGCAACTTGGACTCGAGAACCAAGGTACGGCTCAAGTTCCCACCGACCAACGCCAAACCCGTTTACTCGCCGCCGCCGCCCTGCTCGAGCAGCCTTTTGAAGCTCCAATGCTCTTTGATGTCATGGGTTTAACCGATTTTGAAGTGCTGGACAGCCTCGAGACTGCTGCTACCACAGGCGTATTGCAAAGCAGCGAATTGGGTTTTACCCTGCTCGAGCCTCAAACTTACTTAAATGGGCTGACCGCCTTGCGCCGAAAAACCTTAGAACGCCAATTGGCAAAGCGCTTGGAGGCGCTGGCAGTCGCCCCTGAAATGGTGGCAAAGCACCTCGAGCAAGCAGGCGAAACCTGCCTCGCAGGAGCAAAGTACACCGAAGCCGCCGAACTTGCCACCCGTCAAAACCGTATTGAAGCCGCTTTTGAGTTTTACAACAAGGTGCTTTTGCTTTCCCCTTCGCCTGAGCAGAAATTTAAGATTCTGCAAACCCGAATTATCCTAGCGCGGCGCTTAGATAACCGCATTTGGCGTGAAGCCGTGCGTGACCTTGAGCATGAAGCCCGAGACCGCAGCCCAATTGAACGCATGACCGCCGATGTGCAACGCGCTTTGTGGCATTTTCATAAAGCCGAGTACGACAAAACCCTCGAGTTTATCGCACCGCACCTCGAGCAAAGCGGAAAAAGTGGGGCAATCGCGGCTTATATGCAAGGCATAGTGATGGTCAAAACAGGGCAACTCGCCAATGCCCAGAGCCACCTTGAACGCGCCCTGCAAACCAAAAATGCACTCGAGGATGCTCAGATTGCCGAGATTCACAATGTCCTATGTGCTTTAGCCGTACAACGCGGAGAGTTAGCCGTTGCTCGAAGCCACAATCAGCTTTCCTTAAAAGGCTTTGCCCGTTGTGGACACCAAATGGGTTTAACCCGAGCCTTATCCACTGCCGGCGTAATTGAAATGCTGAGCGGACAGCACCGCGCTGCCGTGCGAATGTACAAACGAGCGCTTGAAACCTCACAGCAAATTGGTGATGCCACAGGACAAATCGCTACGTTACTGAACTTGAGTCAAAGCACCTTCAAAACCGCTCAATTTGAACAAAGTCATGCGTATCTCGAGCAGGGTTTGGTCTTACTCGAGCAGCACCCCAACGAGGACCTGCGCGGTTCGTACTTGGTGAACATTGCCTCGATTGAACGCATCCAATTAAAACTCGA
>JAAFJQ010000285.1 GCA_013298185.1 Deinococcales bacterium | reverse complement strand
GTAGTGATTTAAAACTTCAATGTATGCGATAGCATAGATCCACTCTGCGGCTTCAGGTCGCAACCCTCTCACCCTTTCGGTCAAACTTTCGTCGTAAAACTCTTTATCTCCAAAACTCACGGATACACTGGATTGTTTCCCCCGAGGCAAAGGTTCAAATCTCCAACCAACGACAGGACTCATTTCATCTCTTTCCATTAGACCAATCAGTCTTGCGGGCAATGTGGCAGCCAGCATTAAGCGATTTTGAAATTCGGGAAACCATAGCGAAACAAGCTGTTGATACGCTTCAAGCGCACCCGTATAAATCTGTTTTGTTCGAGCAATCATCTGTTCATCGCTGTACCAGTTATGAACCCAACCAGTATGGACATGTAGTTGGTCAGACAAAGACCACGGCGCTCGAGCTTCAGTGATGCCTCGTTCAAGCAACCTATCTTTCCACTTTTTTATGTGCGATGGAACGTATTTAACGTCTTTAATACTAACCGAAACAGCATCCAAATCGTATTCAATAAGGTGAAAATAAGAGTCAAAAGGAATACTTTCTGGTGTTGGTCCAAACATCGAAATTGTGCTTTCTGGCCGATCCCATTCATGAATTGACTTTGCATACGCAAGGGCAACCATCCAAAAATTTTCTTCAGCTATAGGTCCAAAGTCTGGGTTCAATGTTCTGCGCCTAAATTGGGTTTCGAGCGCAGAAGTAAGTTGGTCTTTGACTAATTCCCATACCCAACCCTCTTGTCGAGTGTCTATGTGTCCAGCTCGCCCACCACCTTCAAACCCAAAGCTGCCATTGTATCCAAAACTTCGCTTTTGCTTCTGCATTTCATAATCTGCCCATCCAACAGTCAAATGGTACTGATTTACTTTCGCCCAAAGTGTCCGTGTTCTGCCATCTGATCGCAAGGGTGAAATTTTGCTCCTGATGGTTGCCATTCCTCGAGTTATCACATCTAATACGATACCTATGCGTCTTACACATTCGGTTTCGTCAGGTAAGGATTCACCAGAAGGGCTAAAATGATCTAAAGCTAGTGCATCGCTTAGAATAATTCCTATAAAACCAATGTCATTGGCTGCAATAGGCTCGAGAATGCGGGTAATGGTTTCAAAATTGCTTTTGCTCACTAGCATCCCAATAGGGTAGCGCCAACGGTCAAGTTGCCGAGGTATTTTAGCAATCTCTTGGATGTCAGCCAGTCCAGATTCAAGACTTCGAGCTGCAAACCACTGCGATAAAATGGGTAAAGAGAAGCGAATGTGCTGACCATTTTTTTCTACCAAACCAGATTTAAGGAAAACTTCGAGGTCTTCCAGTGTGCCAACGTCTTGTAGGTGAACACTTTTGCCACCTGTATCAATGGACTTTTTGGCAAGCCTCTCGAGATACTGCTGTGCTACAGGGCGCGTGCGTTTGGTATGCTTGATAGCGTAGTCAACTAGCCAATCAAGCAATTCGCTTGCAGCAAGATATGTGCCTGCTGACTGATTAAGTTTATATGCAGCTAACAGGATGGCAAAAAACGGGCGTTTGACTGCTTCCCGAATTGGTGTTGGATAAATCCACAAGCGATTGTATGGATGTTCTAAACCGAGAACCTTTATAATGATGGCTTCAGCAGCCTCTTCAGTTAATTCGGGAATCCCGAGAATTTCATGAGGCTTTCCAAGTTCAGCTAATGGACGCGAGGTAAGCATAATTTTTGTGGTTGTCCAACTTAAGATGCGGTATCTTATTGAATTCAATAACTCTTCAGCATCAGAACGGCTAATCTCGTCCATGCCATCAATGAAGATTGTCATGTTCAACGGCGTTGTAATCCCAATTTGTTGGCAATGCTTGAGTACGACATTCTCGAATGGTATTGCGTTTTCAGCTTTCAAAAACAATGGTGTGGCAATTTCAGAATTTTTTAGGCTTTCATGAAGCGCGTTCTGGTAAAGTCTCTCGAGTGCAAGTGATTTTCCTGCACCAAGAGGACCTTGCAAAATTAAGATTGGAGCATCAAAACGGGCATTCTCAATAGCGATTAACCCGATGCTTTGGTCTTTAGCAAGCTCGTCTGCTTTCATTGCGTCAATACCAAGTGCCATCCACCGTTTAGCGCAGCGAGCAAAGGATTCGTTTAGAAGTGCATCAATATCCATTTGTGGTTGTGATGGAACATGATTTGTGCCTTGCCGCATTTGTAGGGCAAATGCCTCTGCTTGTGCTTTCCATTGCAGAAGCAAGTCTTTTGGGTATCTGCCTTCGTCTCTATCAACCTCCGTTGCGTGAAGGGCGCACATCCATATTCCATTGTCTATATGTTTGCGCTGGGCTGATGTCAGTGAAGATTCATACCGTGCGCCCCTTGGTGAAGCAGCAGTGATATGTGCAGCCTGACCTACCTGTGCTATACCATCACTTGAGCCTGCACGAGGACCAATGGTTGTATTTCCACATTTAGGATATGAACACCTATGAGCAACCCGCTCTGCGAGTTGTCTTTTTGTTTTTTTGCTGAAGTCGTCTCGTGGCATTGTCTTTTGCAATCTCGATTTAATTTTTTGAAATATTGTTTTCTAAACACCTAAATATCTATACGTCCCTCGAGCTAAACCTGTAACAACTATTCAGTCACTTCTCCCATTTCCCTTACTCGCACTTGCATTTGATTTGTGCATCTAGCTTGATCTTTCCCAGTATAAAGGTTTCAAAATCCTCGGCTACAAAACTTGAGCCTTCTGGAATGACAACATCAACGGGTGGTGTTTCAAGCATGGCTTGAAGTTTTTCTCGGGTGGTTTGTTTCATGATTTTTCACTTTCCGCTCGAGTAACACACTTCTCAAACCAAATATTACCATGTTATGCTCACGGCGTAGCTTCTCCGGGTTGATGGTTTGACCCCGATGGGTCGGAAGTATCCTAACGGAGAAACCCGCACCCTGGATCAGAGGGTGCGGGTAATTGCCTCCGTGAAAGGAGGTGTTTACTCTTGTCGCACAAGAAGCATAACAGAAAACGCAAGATACCACAAGTATCGCGCAAGCGTCACCGCCAAGCCCGTAAAACGGCAACGCAAACCACGCAATTCTGGGCAGCCATTGTGACACTGATAACAGGCGTAATTGCCTTAATCATGAGCGTCCTCAAGTAACCAAAAGCCCAAGAGAGGCTACGCCCCGTCAGCAATGGCGGGGTTTTTATTTTTCTCGAGCCGAGTCATTTTGTTTTGCACCAAGCAAAAGGCTCGAGCCGCACCTATCTCGAGCAAACGCATTTTGTCGTAAAATCTACTCCAATGGCTTTTGCATTGCACCTGCTCGGGACTCCTAAACTGGTTTGGGATTCTGGTGTGCTGCATCTCGAGCGGAAAACTGGAGCGGTGCTGGCTTTTTTGGCACTCGAGGGTCAAACCCAAAAGTATAAATTATCGGGTTGGCTCTGGGCGGATTCTGGTGAAACCACAGCCCGAAATAACATGCGTCAATTGCTGCGGCGTTTGCGCTTGGCGGCTGGTGATGTGATTGAGGGCGATGACCGTATTCACTTGCATTCCGATGTGACTGTGGATGTCCAAGGCTTGTCTGGTTTGCAAAACCCGAGTCTCGAGTTGCTAAAACAAGAGGCTGAATTGCTCGAGGGGCAAGAATTTGATGATGCTCCAGACTTTGAAGAGTGGTTGTTTGGCGCTCGTGAAGAATTCAGAGCTTTGCGCTCGAGGTCAGCCCAAATCGAAGCGGAACGCTTAGAAAAAATAGGTTTACTGGCTCAGGCACTTGAATTTGCTTTGTTTCGGGTCAAACTCGAGCCTCTGTCCGAGGAAGCGTATCGTCAAGTGGCGCGGTTGCAATACCTGCTTGGCGAACGTGGCGCTGCGCGAGTCACGCTCGAGCGTTGCCAATCCATGCTGCAAGAAGAACTAGGCATTGAACCACTGCCTGAAACCCTAGAATTGCTTGGTTTGATTGAACGTGGTGCGGTACTGGCTGGTACACCACAAAGCAAGGAAACAGTCTTGCCCACAGCGATTTTGCGTCCTCCTGTGCTGGCTGGTCGTGAACGTGAATGGGCGCTGATGGAAGAGGCTTGGCAGCGTGGTCAGATTATTTATCTCGAGGGTGAACCCGGTGTGGGAAAATCGCGTTTGGCACTTGATTTTGCTAACTCTAAAGGTAAGGTTTTTCATTTCCAAGCCCGTCCGGGTGATGCGGGTATTCCTTTTGCCACGCAAGCCCGTGCTGTGCGTGAAATGATTGCCCAAGAACCACAGATTCTCGAGCAGATTCCAAAGTGGGCAATTCGTGAATTGGCACGGTTACTGCCAGAACTAAGTTCTGAGGATAGTTTGCCGCCGCTTGCTTCGGAGAATGAAAAACTACGGT
>JAAFJQ010000284.1 GCA_013298185.1 Deinococcales bacterium | reverse complement strand
CAAAGATGGCAGCATCGAACAAGACGGCACACCCAAGGATTTTCTCGAGTCACCCGCTTCGGCGTTTGTGCGCGAGTTCATGAGCTAAAGGGCAGACCCATGACCCAATCGAAGAACCAGCTTTTTTTCATCACCTCGAGTTTGCTGCTTTTTGGGTTGTTTGCCGCCCAACCACTTTGGGAGACTGGCTTACGGGCTTTGTACCCACTCGAGACAAAAGTGGTGCATGAGATACCACTACTGAATCTGGTTGGCGTGCATTTGCTGCTGCTGCTGACCTCAAGTCTGCTGAGTATCCTGCTTGGAGTTGGTTTGGGAGCGCTGGTCACCCGAGGTGCAGGGCGTGAATTCCTGCCTTTGGCACTGGCTGTCTCGAGTTTGGCACAGGTTTTCCCACCAGTGGCGGTGCTGGCGCTGGCGTATCCAGCCTTGGGCTTTGGCTTTGCCCCGACGGTGCTGGCGCTGTGCTTGTACGGTTTGCTGCCAATTATATCTGGCACAATTGCTGGCTTAGAGAACCTGCAAACCGATGTTCTCGAGGCTGCCACAGGCTTGGGGATGTCTGAAAATCAGCTTTTTTGGCGGGTGGCACTGCCATTGGCGCTGCCGAGTATTGTGGGTGGGATTCGCACCAGTGTGGTGATCAACGTTGGCACAGCCGCAATTGGCGCTGCGATTGGTGCAGGTGGTTTGGGCTTAGCGATTTTTGCTGGTTTGGAGAGTCAGAACTTTGCTTTGGTGCTAGAAGGTGCAATTCCCGTGATGCTGCTGGCATTGTGGCTGGATTGGCTTTTAAGAAAAATCGTGTTCTGAACAGGTTTTTATTTCCGTCACATGGCACGCGACGCTCGTGTGACGCTCGTGTGACGCTTGGCTGTTAAAGTATGGACAAGACCAAGCGGTCAAACGGAGTTACTTATGATGATGCCAGCCTTTGAAGAAAAAGACAACCTGATTGGTGGTGTTGACCAAGACGATGCGCTTGATTTGCGTGGCGCTGATCTTGATTTCTTTGGACGTAACTTCATTGCCTTAGAAGGTCGGTTGTGGGCGCTGAACGAAACAACTGGCGAAGCTCGAGGTTTGGTCGTGGTTGAAGCCAGTGGACGCCCGAGCATTGTCTCTTCCGAGGTTTTACTGCGTTTGCGTGGTCGTGAATTTACCTTATCCACCATTTTGGTACGCGATGGTGACAGGGCAGGTGAGTTGGTGGTGCGTTTTTTTGCCCATCATCGCAACGCACGCAATTTGCCTAAAGCCTAGTTTCTTTACCTTCTTATCAGCGCGACCTCGCGCATTTCTCCCTCAATAGGAGCATCGGTCCCTCCCACCCGATGCTCCACCCTTTTTTTGAAGTAGGCTCTTTGGCGATGTGCAGAGCTGACAAGGGTGTGTTACGGTGCGTTCATGTCTGTGCCAGCCAAAACCCTCAATGCTCAAATGCTCCAACTGGCATTACCACTGCTTTTTTCTAACCTCGGCACAGTACTAATTGGTGTGACCGACACGTATTTTGCTGGGCAACTCGGCACAATTGCTTTGGGCGCAGTTGGTTTGGGGGTGCTGTGGTACTTCACGCTGTACTTGTTGCCGCGCGGTATGGTCGGCAGTATTGTGCCATTTGTTTCTCAGGCATATGGCGCTCATGACCTGCCTCGAGTTGGACGTTGGCTTGGCAATTTCTTGTGTTTAGGACTTGTCTTACTGCCACTGGGCTTGGTTTACATACCGCTTTTGGATGCCCTGATCGGTGCAAGTGGCGCAGTTCCAGCCGTGCAGAATTTAGCCACCCAGTACGCCCATGTTCGCCTGCTCGAGTTGCCTTTTGCGCTTTTAAGCACCATCCTGATTGGTTTTTTAATTGGCATCAACGACTCGAGAACCCCGATGCTGGTCAATTGGGGCGTGGTGCTGTCGAATATTTTCTTAAACTGGGTTTTTGTTTACGGCAACCTTGGCGCTCCTAAACTTGGTTTGGTCGGTACAGCCGTTGGCAGTGTCATCAGCGTTGCCATAGGCGCTTTGGTCTTAAGTGTTTTTGTTTTTATGCAGCACCGCAAAACCTACGGCTTGCGCCTGACCCTCCCCAAAAAAGCCGAGTGGCTCGAGATGCTCCGTGTTGGCGCACCAATGGGTGCGCTAGAGTTGCTCGAGGTCAGTGCCTTCACCGCATTTATGGCACTGACTGCCCGAATCAGCACCGAAGCCCTGGCTGCCAGTCAAATTGGCAACCAAATCTCGAGCCTCGCCTTCATGCCCGGTTTTGCCTTGGGCAGTGCCACCGCCAGCTTGGTTGGGCGTTACATTGGCGCTAAGGACTTAGACACTGCCAACCGAGCCACTTTTTCAGGGGTGCGCCTTGGCATGATTTGGATGGGTGTGATTGGCGTGTTCTTCTGGATTCTGGCTGAACCCTTAGCTCGGATTTTCTCGAGCGAAGAAAGCGTGGTGATGCTGACCGCTGCATTGTTGCGCCTGATGGCATTTTACCAACTCTTTGACGCAGCGAACATCGTTTTTCGCAGTGCGCTTCTTGGCACGGGCGACACCCGCTTTGCGGCACTTGTCACACTTTTTAGTGCATGGACAATCATGGTTGGCGGTGGGTATCTGATTGTGCAAAGTGGTGGCGGTTTAATTGAAGTCTGGCTTGCACCATTTGCGTACTTGGCACTGCTGAGCATTGTGTATTGGCTGCGCTGGCAAGCTGGGCATTGGCGAACCTCGAGCATTGGAGTGGTGTAGGGCTATGAGCTATGGGCTATGGGCTTTGAGGTTGAAAAGGTCAAAAGGTCAAAAGTGAACAACCAATCCACCATTCTTCACTTTCTCTAGTAAAAGCATTGTGTAAGGTAGTCTTTGACTACCGACTTTATTGGCATGATGTAGGCAAAGCCCACCCTACTTTTCTGGCTTTCCTCTTTTCTCTTTAACCTTACCTCTGCCTTACCTCTGCCCTAAGCGCTTTACCGTCTCGAGTCCGATTTGCACGGTTTCCTCGAGCAGGGCAGGGTCAACTTTGGTGTCGGTTGGCAAGTGATAATTGGGTTCAAAGCCTCGCCAGAAAAACACGGCTGGTACACCTTCGGATAAGAAACTGGCGTGATCTGAACCTGAAAAATCGTTGAACCGTCCAATTTTGGGGTTGATGCCACGCACCAAATCAATCAAGGCACTCGAGCCACCAACCGCGAGGTCGTTGTTGACTCCGACCATGTCAAAGTTGAGCATGGCTTTGATGCCATCCAAGGTTTTGGTGGGCAGGGCATTGACAAACGCCTGAGAGCCGATTAAGCCGTCTTCTTCGGCATCAAAGGAAACAAACCAAACGTTTTTTAGGGTTTCTATTGGCAAGCGCCGTGCCATCTCGAGGATCACAGCTGTTCCACTGGCGTTGTCGTTCGCTCCGGGGCTGCCGGGGACACTGTCAAAATGCCCACCGATGATCCATTTGGGTGGGTCGCTCGAAAATTTTGCCACAACATTGCGTCCAATAATCTCAGTTCGACGCACATCTGAAACCAAGCGCAAACGCAGACCACCTTGCTCGGCTTGCTGCAAGAGCGGTGTGCCATCTGTGCCAGAAATTGCCAGCACAGGAATGCTCAACTCACCCAATAAATTGGCACTTAAACGCCCGGGGACGCTGTTGACAATCACCAAACCGATTGCGCCAGCTTCAAGTGCGGCTCGGGCTTTCTCGAGAAAAGTAATGCCACCGCGTTTGACCAGTGCCACTCGGGTTTTCAAATCCAAGCCTTTGTAATCGGCTCTCGAGCCAAAATTGGGAATTCGCACGGCTTGGGCTTCAACGTCCGAAAATCCAGAAGAGTAGAGCGTATCGGCATCTAAGCGCCTGCCATTCGCAAGCACACTCGAGCCTAGGTCGCGGAAACGCTCAAAGGAAAAGGTTTCGATTTTCGCATCCGCCCCGATTTTCTTGTACTCCGTGACCAAGTAATTGGCAGCCCGCTCGAGGTTTTGGCTACCCGAGACTCGAGCGCCGAAGTTGACCAAAGCAATCACGTCTTTGTTGGCATCGTTGTCCATGCCAACCGCCAAAGCTGCACCGAGCAGCAAACCAAGCCACCAGAGTTTCATGCTTGTAAGGATACACGGCAATCATGACAAACTTGTTGCTAAAATGAGTTTGTGAGCCTTTTGCCTTTTCAACTCTCCATCCAATACCATCCTCGAGTCTGGGGCGGTCAACGCCTTCAAGTCAGCCCACAAAACCCAATTGGCGAGGCATGGCTGATTCATGAACACAACCTCGTAAAAAGTGGCGAATTTGCTGGGCAGAGCCTCGAGCAGGTGGCTAAAAGCCTAGGCGCGGATTTGCTTGGGTACAAGTATGCTGGCTCGAGGTTTCCTTTACTCATTAAAATCTTGGATTGCGCTG
>JAAFJQ010000283.1 GCA_013298185.1 Deinococcales bacterium | reverse complement strand
AGACTTCTTTATATGCTCCTAGACGGCTGAACGTTCCAACGCCGATTCACGCATCAGTTCGCCGAGCCTTGACAAGCACCGCGCATACTTTTTGGCATAACCACCAAAGCGGTACGAAGCTGGAAAGACTTCCTCGAGTGGCACGCCTGATAAGCTCAGGCGGATTTCACGGTCATAGAGTTTATCCACAAAATGCACAAAGCGCAGGGCATCGTCTTGCTTTACAATTTGCTCTAAACCCTCGAGAAACACTGCATCCACTCCCTCGAGCATGGTGTTAAAACGAATTGGATGGAGGCTGCCAAGATGCTTTAATAACTCTGGGAATGACTCGAGCGCCACTTCTCCCGTGGCATCTTCAAAAGCGTGTCTCAGCTTAAAACTCGAGAGTGGGGTCGGCGCAATCAAGCCAGCTCTGTGCCGATAATCCGCGCCATCAATCCGATGCGATTCAAAACGATCTGCGATGCCCTGAATTTCGCGTTTGAAATCATCGGCGTTAAAACGCCCTTCACCAAGTTGTTCGGGCAGGGTGTTGCTGGTGGTCACAACCCGTGTACCACGAGGCATCAGTTCGCCCAAAAACCTCGAGACAATAAGGGTATTGCCCACATCATCGAGTTCAAATTCATCAATGCACAAGAGCTTGGCTTGTCCAAAGGCTTCTATGGCTCGAGGCATCCCAAGAGCGCCAATTGCAAAGGTCAGTTCCGCGAAGCTCAGGAAGAACTTTGTGCCATGAAATTCATGCCAAGTCGCGGCGAGCAAATGGGTTTTGCCAACTCCGAAGCCACCATCAAGGTACAAACTCAGGGGTTGGCTTGGTTTTTTGAACAAACCAAACAAGCCTTTGCTGGTATCTGAACCACTTAAGAACTGCTCGAGCCTCGAGCGAGCCGCCGCTTGGCTAGGAAAGGCGACGTTGGGGGTGTAATTGCCAAAGCGCACTTTGGAAAAACGCTTTGGTGGCACAAACCCACCGAGCATGGCTTCGGGTTTGACTTCTTGGTTGCGGGTTGTGAGTTGCACAGGCACAGGGGCAGAGCATAACAAATTCAGATCATCAAAAAGTCACAGCGCGATTCGGCATTGCCCAAAGTTACAGACCATATTGACCATTTCGGAAATTCAATTGAACGACCAGCTTTGCAATACCTGAACACAACATCAATGTGCCTTTGATTTTCTGCTCAGTAGCGTAGAATAAGCCCATGCGTTTACCCATCGGGATTCAAGATTTTGCCAAACTCCGCGAGGGTAATTATGTGTATGTGGATAAAACCATGTTCATGATGCCGTTGCTCGAGGGTGGTGCATATTTTTTTGCTCGTCCTCGGCGCTTTGGTAAATCGCTTTTACTCTCTACTTTGAAAGCTGCCTTTGAAGGTCGCAAGGATTTGTTTCATGGCTTATGGCTCGAGTCAAATTTTGATTTTTCACCGCGTCCCATTGTTCGGCTCGACATGAGCAACGTGAATTTTAGGAGTAAAAGTTTAGACGAAGGCATTGTGGATTGGCTGAGGATCAATGCCCAAGAATACAACTATGAATTAAAGAGCCAAAACGCACAGGATGCTTTTAGGGAAATCATTCTCGAGTTTTCTAAAACTGCCAAAGTCGTGGTCTTAATAGATGAGTACGATAAACCAATCACCGATCACCTGCTCGAGCCAGATAAAAGAAGAGAACACCAAGCTATTCTGAAAAGTGTTTATGGTGTCCTAAAACCACTTGATGCACATCTGCATTTGGTGTTTTTAACTGGTGTTTCTAAAATTGGTAAGCTCAGTTTATTTTCTGATTTGAACAACTTACAAGACATCAGCTTGAACGAAAAATACGCCACACTTTGCGGGTATACAAAAACAGAAATCGAAAGCACCTTCCCGCAGTTTCTCGAGGCAGTTGCAACTCGGCAAAATATCACCATGGCTGCCTTGTGGGAACTGATTACGTTTTGGTACAACGGGTATTCTTGGGATGCCATCACCCGTTTATACTGCCCGTTTAGTTTCCTGATTTTTCTTGAACAAAAAAAGTTTAAGTCATTTTGGTTTGAAACGGGAACTCCAACTTTTTTACTTCAATTGATTCGGGCGGCTCAGCTTAATCCACTCGAGTTTGATGGTACAGAAACGGATGTCAGTGGTATCACCACCACCGATGTTGAACAGCTCGATGCGATCAGTTTGATGTTTCAAACAGGATACTTGACCATACGCCAAAGTCAAGTTTTAGCAGGACAAGAATTTTATACCCTTGGCTACCCAAATCAAGAGGTCAGGCAGGCATTCTCGAGCAGTTTAATAGGTCAGTACAGTCAGCTTGTACCATCACAAATTTCGCAGTTTGGCGTGGCGTTGCATCGGGCTTTATTGCGCTTAGACTGGGACACATTGTTCGCTAAAGTCAATCAAGTTCTGGCTGGAATTCCCTATGAAATATTTGCAAAGAAAGAATCCTACGTTCATTCGCTCATGCACTTAATGCTGACCAGCACAGGCTTAAGCACGCAAAGTCAGGTTCAAACCAGTCTTGGACGCATGGACACGCTGGTAATCACACCAACGCATCAGATTATTTTTGAATTTAAGACCTCGGGTCGTGCCGAACAAGCCGTGCAGCAAATCAATACGATGCAATATGCGGCTGGTTTTGATCAAACAGTCGTCAAAGTAGGTGTGCTATTTGATCTCGATCAGAAGTGCATCTCCGAATGGATCACCGAATAAATTGCCTAAATTTTTTGTGCAACTCGAGAGCATCAGTCCCCGCTTAATCCGATACTGATTGCCGCAGCTTCTCGAGTTCGGCTTTGCGCCCAAGCAAAATCAGTTTGTCACCAACTTGAATGTCCGACGGTGTTAAACCCACCACTTCGGCTCGAGCATGAGCTAAAATCTGCACCCCGCCACGCTGCACCCGCTCGAGTTTACCCGTTATGTTTGGTGTGGCTTCAAGTTCAATCACACTGAATTCATTGGTCAGTTCAATCTGCCCGAGTAACTTGGGGCTGGCAAGGTTACGAGCGAGTTGCACCCCCGAGTCATTCTCGGGGCGGATCACTTTGTCAGCGCCAATTTTCAGTAAAATCCGTTTAGAAATATCATCCACTGCTTTACAGACAATGTACTTTGCCCCTGCATCCTTAGCAGCGATGGTGGTGTAAATGTTGGCTTCGATGTTGCTGCCTATTGCCACAATCACCGCGTCAAAGCTCGAGACTCCAAAGTTCCGCAGCACCGTTTCATCGGTGGCATCGGCGATGGCAGCTTGGGTGACTTGCCCGAGCATTTCTTGCACAGGTTCGTCCCTCGAGTCAATCGCAATCACTTCGTGTCCAAGCTCGTGCAGGGTGCGTGCCACGCCAGAACCAAAGCGCCCAAGTCCGATCACCAAAAATTGTTTTCGTTTCATAATTTCCTTTAGCCTACTGTAATTTCTTCTTCTGGGTAACGCACTTTTCGCCCTTCGGATTTTCGCCCGAGTGCTAGGGCAAAGGTGAGGATTCCAACCCGCCCGAGGAACATCAGCACAATGATGATGATTCTGCCTGCGTCTGACAAGGTCGGAGTTAAATTCATGCTTAAGCCTACCGTGGCAAAGGCACTGATGGTTTCAAAGACCAAATGCACAGGGTTTTTACCCACTTCGGTGATGGCAAGTAAGGTAAATGCCACGCCCACCAACTGCACGCCAAGAAAGGTGATGGCAAGCGATTTAAGGACAATTGGAAAATCAATGCGCCGTTTCAAAGCACTTGGCTCGCCGCCGTAACGCACAAAGGAAATCGCGGCGATCAGCAGCACAAAAAAAGTGGTGGTTTTGATCCCGCCGCCTGTGCCTATCGGTGAAGCCCCAATGAACATCAGAATCAAAGTCACAAAGGTGCTGGCAGGATGAATCAGTTCGTAATTGACGGTGTTAAAACCTGCTGTGCGAGGTGTCACTGACATGAAGAACGCCGCGTGAAAACGCTGCCCCGGCTCGAGAACCCCTAAGGTTTTTGGGTTGTTCCACTCGAGTGCCAAATAAATCACTGTGCCAACCAAAAGCAGCACACCTGTACTGTACAAAGCAATTTTGGTGGACAAGGTAATCGGGTAGCGCAAGGGACTTTGCGAGAACAGCCGCAAGTTCATAATCAGTAAAAAACCAATCCCACCAAGAATAATCAGCGCCGAGATAATCAGGCTCGTCCATGGATCAGCGATAAAACGCACCAAGCTGTCTGGGTACAACGAGAAACCCGCATTGTTAAACGCCGAGATGCTGTGAAAAAATGCCATGTAGGCGGCGTTTGGTTCACCTCGAGTTGCCCAAACCAGCCAGAGCAGCAAAAAGCCAAGCAGTTGCACCAGCACCGCAAAACCAAGCACTGTCCAAACCACATTGGTGGCGCTACCTGTGC
>JAAFJQ010000282.1 GCA_013298185.1 Deinococcales bacterium | reverse complement strand
TATATTTGGGTCTGGGCGGGTTAAACCCCAGAGTTTGGGGTATGCCGCAAAGTTGCGTTTCATGTCGTTATGCACCAAGGCTTGCAAATCTGTACCAACCGCTCGAAATGCCCGAATCACCACATCGGTACAGACCCCACGCTCGAGAGGAACATCACCGTTGGGGTACTTCAGTACGGTATAGGCAGGGTCATACGACAAAGTCACACCAATCTGAGATAGCGCCGCTTGCACCACTTTCTCGGCTTTTGGTGAAATGCCTTGGGCTTGAACCAGACTTGTTAAAAGCAATAAACAAAGAAGTTGTCGCATGAACTCGAGTGAGTCTACCCAATTGAATTGGAAAATGATTTGAACTTACATCGTTCCAGTTGCCTCGAGCTTACCGTCTTTGACTTGGATAATCACCAGTGGGCGGTTCTGAATCGCACCGCTTCTAAACTGCACTGGGCTGGTCACACCGGGGGCGGGTTTGCTCGAGAAGCCATCCAAAGCCACTTTGACCTTACTGCGGGTTGGTGTGCCTTGTGTACCACTGGCGCGTTTAATTGCCTCGAGCAGCGCACGGGTGGCATCGTAAGCTTGCATGGCTCGAGCGTTGGGTGTGCCGCCACCATAGCGGCGCTGAAAGGCTTTGACAAAACTGGCGGTGTTGCCTACGGTGCTGGTGGCATGGAAAAACGAAAGCATCGTCAGTCCTTCAACGGCTTTGCCACCAGCCAAAAGTTCTTGGCTATAAGCAGCACTGCCAGTCAAGATGGGCAATTGATGCCCTTTATCGGCTAAGAACTTGGCAATTCGGGCGCAGTCAGCGGCTGTGCCAGCCAGAAAAACTGCATCGGGGCGTGGGTCATCTTGAAAAACCAAGTCATCGGCGGGTAAGCCTTTGGTGGGAAATTCAATTGGCACGGTGCTGATCGAAAGCGTGGTCGCATCTTGGATAAAGGCATCGGAGAGGCTTTTCGAGTACGCATCTTTGGGGTCAAAATAAACAGGGATTCGCACATAACCACGCTGCTGAGCAATTTTGGCAAGGTTCTTGCCTTGGATACTGCTCGGCACAGCCAAGCGATACGTGTAGCCGCCCTTATTCGCCAGTCGGTCATCGGTGGCACTTGGGGCAATATGCACTAAGGTTTGGGCGTTGTAAATATCGGCTGCTGCCACACTGGCACTCGAGTTGACAGGTCCAATCACGCCAAGCACTTCGGGCAAAGCAGCAAGGCTCGAGGCGGCTTGCACTGCCAAAGAACGGTCATTTTGGTCATTGCGAATTTCAACCACCACCCGAGGATTTTTCAGGTCTGGAGCGCTGAATTCTTGGACTGCCATGTTCACGCCTTGCAAAATCGCTTCGCCTTGTTGCACACTCGAGCCACTGGTCGGCACGGATAAACCAATGGTGATGGTTTTACCACCAAGTTGTTTGGTCAGGGCATTGCCTCGAATTAAGCCAATCAGGGCATCGGTTGGACGGGAATTCAGCCAGGCATCGGCTTTCTCGAGCGCGTCGGCATACGCACCTGTTTTATAAACGCTGACAATATCGGCGCGGTCTGGGCGCAGGTTGGCAACGACATCCACGTCTGGGGCGGTCAAGCTGGCTTCTGGATAGCCAGAAACTGGAGTGCTTGGGGTTGTTGGGGTGCTGGGCGTGGTGACTGGCGGTGTGGTTGGTGTAGATGGAGTAGCCACAGGCGGGGTGCTTGGTGTGGTGACGGGTGGAGTTGTGGGCTGGGTCTGTGTGGTGACGGGTGGCGTGGCTGGTGGATTATTCACCGCAGGCGCTTGGCAGGCGGCAGGAATTGGCAAACCGGGCAGTTGAATGGCGCAGTTTTGATGTTGCTGCCAACCAAAATAAGCAGCCAAGGCAATCACAATGATTGGAATGAGGTTCTGGGGTTTCATAAAAACAGTCTACTCGAGAAATGACTCACTTTGCATAACCTACTGCTTTGAACTTACCGTTTTCTACAGCAATCGCCACCCACGGGCGGTCATTCATATCGCCATTGACATCAAAACGAATTGGGCTGGTGATGCCGGCAATTGGCTTGGTGCGTAAGGTCTCGAGGGCAAGGCGCATTCCTTCGCCATTTTCGGGTTTGGCTCGCATGCGGCGCAGGGCTTCAATCATGGCTCGGGTGGCATCGTAGGCTTGCATGGCATTGGCATTGGGTGTGCCACCACCAAAGAGGTTTTGAAAACGCTTGGTGAAACGCACCGAATTGGGATCGGTCAAGGTGCTGTGCCAAAAACTGGTGACAATCACACCGTTGACACTTTCGCCACCTTGGGCAATCAGGTCTTGTCCATAAGCGCCGTCACCTGCGTAAATCGGTTTGCCAAAAGGCTTTTCGATTCTGGCAGCCGCCGCCACATCGGCGGTATAACCCGAAACAAAAATCGCGTCCACCGCAAAGTTACCGACCTTGGGTTGGGTGTAGGAATTGAGTTGGTACGGCACATCCGAGGTGGTTAATCCAATTTTGCTGGCTTCGGCTTTGAAGGTCTGGGCTAATCCAAGCGAATACGCATCGTTATCATCGAATAATACTGCCACACTGTTCGCGCCTCGAGATTTGACCAAGCGTGCCAGAGCCGCGCCTTGGGTGCTGTCTGATGGTGCAACTCGGTAAATCATTCTTCCAGCACTCGTGATTTTTGGGTTGGTCGCGGCTGGGGCAATGATGGGTGTGCCGGGCGAAGCTGCGTTGTAAATTGGAGCGCTGGCAAGGAGCGTGCTGCTCGAGTAAGGACCAACCACACCCCAAACATAATCATCGTTGACCATAGCCGATGCCACTTTGATGGCGGTGGTGCGGTCTCCAGCGTCGTTTAGCACCCGCACTGTGATTTTTTGTTTACCGCCTTTCTCGAGCCTTAAGAATCCGCCGTTGTCGTTGACTTCTTTGACTGCGAGGTAAATACCTTGTAAAAAAGCCTCGCCGACTTGACGTAATGAACCAGTTAATGGCGCTGAAACTCCAATTCGGTAATTGTCCACTTTGGCGAGTTTAATAATCGCATCTTCACGCAGAAATCCTGCCATGGCATCGGTTGGGAATTTACGGCGGTACGCATCGGCTTGGCTGAGTAAGGTTGCCCAGTCCTCTTTTTTCTTTAACTCAAACAGTTCTTTCAGCTCTGGACGCACAAATTTTTCTGGTTCTATCTCGAGCGAAGTGGTGCTAACGGGTGGCGGTGTGGTACTCGAGCCTGAAGTGGTTGTTGAACTTGAACTCGAGCTTGAAGAATTGGTGTTGCCGCTCGAGTTATTGCCTGTGTTGCTCGGGTTATTGGGATTTTGGATTGGTGGTAAACCAGGCAATTGCAATTGTCCACGTTGATACAAGATGTACCCACCGTAACCAAGCAGCAAAAGCACAATCAAAGGCAAAATCGGATTGCTTTTCATACTTCATTCTACGCGAGAATTGATTAAAACGTTCCAAACAGCAGCCAAACGTCTGATCGCCTCGAGCAGTTGGTCTTGTTCGTTGGCAGCGAAGCTCAAACGGGCAAAGTTGCCTGTGGCTTCGGCAGGAAACCATGCTCTGCCGATGGAACAGTGTACGTTTTTTTGCAAGGCGGCTTGGTGAAACTCGAAGTCATCAAATGGCAAGGGCTGCCAAAGTCCAAAACCACCCATCGGAACTCGAGGCGCGACAAAACCATGTGATGCCAGCGCACCAAGCAAGGCATCACGGCGTGTTTTAAGCGTCTGGCGCAGGTTTTTCAGGTGCTTTTCAAAAGCTGGCTGACTGATTAACTCGAGCGCCGTCAGTTGCAAGACTTGTGGCGTAAACATCTCCGAAATAGCCAGTTGAGCGGTCAGGCGTTCTCGCACCGCGCCTCTTGCCACAACCGCCGCCACGCGCAGACTTGGCGCGGTGGCTTTGGTCAGGCTGCGAAGGTAAATCACATGCCCGTGTCGGTCATCCAAAACCAATGGGCGCGGTCGTTCACCCTCGAGCGTGAAATCATGGGCGTAATCGTCTTCGATCAAAAACGCATTGAACTTGGCTGCCACCTCGAGAATTGCTTGGCGACGCTGGCGGCTTAATGTGATGCCCGTCGGATTGTGATGTGATGGCTGCAAATATGCCACCCTCGAGCCGCTCTGTGCAAAAGCCGCCTCGAGCCATTCTGGGCGGATGCCGTGTTCATCCATTGGCACAGGAATGGTCTGAAAACCACTCGAGCGAGCCACTGCCAATGCCCCAAAATACGATGGTGACTCGAGAATCAGACTGCCATTGGGTGGAATCAAGGCGCGTAAGCACATCGCAACCGCCGATTGCCCACCGGGCGCAATCAGCACATCCGAAGCTGAAAAATCTGAGCCGAGTTCTCGAGCAAACCAAAGGCGCAGGGCTTCAAGCCCGACGGTTGGACTGCGCGACCAAGCATCGG
>JAAFJQ010000281.1 GCA_013298185.1 Deinococcales bacterium | reverse complement strand
AAATGCCAGCAGCAAACTGCGCCAAGCCGCCCCCCAGAATCTCGAGTCCGCAAAAAGCGTTTGCCATGCCTCGAGTGTGAAACCATCGGGGGTGAGGGTCGTCCACGCGGTTGAAAGGCTGTAAACCAAGGTCATCAGGATTGGAATGGTTAAAAACAAGAACAGCACCACCAAGTAACTGCGCCGTAAGACATTCCAAATCATGCTGCTCCTCCCTCGAGACGGGCTGCCCAGCGCTTGGAGAGTCGGTAAAACACCAAGCAAATCAGCAGCACCAATGCCATGATGCTGGCTAAAGCTGCGGCTGCACCCGGGTTATAACCAACTTGTCCTGAAACTTGAAAACCAATTTGAGTTGGCAATAAATTGATACTACCTTGGGAAAGCGCGTACACCGTGGCATACGCCCCAAACGAGTTCGCAAAAAGAAGCACAAACGAGCCTAGCAGCGTTGGAAGCAACACGGGAATGCCAACCCGTAACCAGAACACAATCGGAGAAGCCCCCAGCCCCCTTGCCGCCTCGAGCCAATCTTTTTGAATCGCTGCAAAAGCGGGTAGCATCAACACAGTCATTAGAGGTACTTGAAAGTACAAGTACACAATGTGCAAATTTTGCCTGCGGTAAATGTCTATGGTCTCGAGACCAATGCCTTGCAAAATAAAATTCATCACACCACTTGCGCCAAAAAGCACCACAAAAGCAAAGGCGAGCGGCACGCCAGCAAAATTCGCTGCAATGCCACTTAAGCCCCCCAAGAATCTCGAGGTGCGAGGGCTGCTGCGCCACAATGCCCCAGCCGCTAATGCGCCAAGCACAGCACCCTCGAGCGCACTCTGTAGGCTTAGGGTTAGGCTGTTACCGAGCGCCCTAAAAAAAAGTGGTTTGGTGGCTTCGGCAAAGTGTTCTAAAGTCAATCCAGTTTTGTTGGTGAATGCCGTCAGCACCAAATAACCGCCGGGCAACACCAGAAACATCAGTAAAAAAAGAAAAAACAGCGCAGTGATACCAATGCTAACCAAGCGTAGATTCATTTGGGTATCCTCGAGAATGCAAGCGGGGCGAGGAATTCCTCGCCCCTGATTCAAAATGGTTTATTGTCCTAAGACTTCAGTTGCCCATTGTTCGCCAATGCCAAGCACAATTTTTGGCATGTCTTTCCAGGCTTTGATTGGAATGACTTTTTGGTATTGGAAAGCTGGGATCATCTTGGCACGGGTTTCTGCCGAGAGACTGTTGCGGATTTTAGCGCGGATGGGTTGAGCGCCGCCTTCGGCGTACAAGCGTTGACCTTCGTCGGAGAAGAGGAATTCCATGAACAGTTTTGCGACATTTGGACGGGCAGTGAAGGCGTTAATCACAGGAGCGTAAGGTCCAACGGTTGTGCCATCCAAAGGAATTTGAATCTCGAGCTTGATGCCGTTGTCGACTAATTGGCGGCGGAAGTTTAAGCCGTTGTAATCCCAGTTGATACCAATGGCGACTTCGCCCTTTTGGATGTTGGCGAGGCTTGGGGTGGTTGGCAACAAATTACCTGATTTTTGCAGCTTGGCAAAGTAATCAATTCCGGGCTTGATGTTGGTTTCCGAGCCGCCCATTGCCATGGCTGCTGCAATCACAGCATATTGGGCGTTGGCAGCGCGGCGTGGGTCGTTGATGGCGATTTTGCCTTTGTATTCTGGGCGGAGCAGGTCTTTCCAAGAACGTGGGATGGTTTTGACCAGTTTTGGATTGACAATAAATGAAACAGCGCCGTAATACGCAGCAGCATAGTGACCATCTGCGCCTTTTGCCCAATCTGGAATTTCTGCCCACTTGCTGTTCTTATAAGGCATGAATGCGCCTGCTTCTGTGCCAATTGGTCCAAATGCCAAACCAACATCGCCGACATCGGCAACCGGAGCATTTTTCTCAGCGAGGAACTTAGCGATTTCTTCAGCGCTGCTCATGTCGGTATCGGATTGGGTGACACCGTAACGGGTGGTGAAGACCTTCCACATTTTTTCGTAGTTCAGCCAATCGTTAGGAATACCATAGCTGACAATTTTGCCTTCCTGCTTGGCTTTCGCGGCGAGTTCAGCCAAATTATCAGCTGCCAAGACCAAACTTAAACCTGTGAAAAGCGCTGCACCGAACAACATTGTTGACTTTTTCATAGAGCCTCCTGTGTTTCGTTCATTACATTTTCATCCAAACTTGGAATTGTCAGGAGTGTATCAAATTTCATGTAGTCTCGAGATAATTTTATTTGAACTCGAGTGCATATATCATGGTAAAAATAGACTCGAGACACAAACCAAACACAAGGCAGATAGGCAAACAATTGTGTATCATGTATCAAAGAAAAAGAGGAGGCACATAATAATGGGAGCATTCGTCGCAGAATTCATTGGCACATTCGCACTCACCTTGATTGGCGCAGGCGCAATCATCAACGGACAGGCAGGACTGGTTGGCATCGCTTTGGCACACGGCTTGGTGATTGTGGTTTTCGGCACTGCACTCGGCGCAGTCTCGGGAGGGCATTTCAACCCAGCCGTCAGCATTGCCATGTTAGCCACAGGGCGGATAGACGCAGCTAAAGCAGGTGGTTACATTGTTTCGCAAGTTTTAGGCAGTGTTGTAGCAGCCTTTCTCTTGACTCAGGTGTTTCCGGCTGAAATGGTCAGCACCGCAAAACTTGGCACGCCACTGCTCTCGAGTACCACCAGCATAGGGGCTGGCATTATCCTCGAGTTCATCACCACATTCTTCTTGGTTACAGCTATTTTTGGAACAGCCGTGGATGCTCGAGCGCCAAAACTCGGAGCGCTGTTGATTGGTTTAACTGTAACCCTTGACATTCTCTGTATTGGACCGATGACAGGCGCAGCCATGAACCCAGCCCGAAGTATTGGACCAGCTTTGGTTGGCGGGTATTTGGATAATTTCTGGTTGTATTGGATTGCCCCAATAGCAGGTGCAGTGGCAGCTGCGTTTTTATACGACGGGCTTTTTCACAAACGCGAAGATTAAAAGCGTTTAATCCAAATGCAAACCAAGAAGGGGCTTGTCACTCCGACTTAATCAGAAATAGTGTAATCCACAAAATAGATTGCTTCGTCATTGCGAGCGTAGCGAAGCAATCTATTTTGCTACGCGAATGCTCAAAAACACCATCAGAGCGGTATTTGTGCTTACGCCAAAGCTCGAGCCTCGAGAGGTTCTTTTGCCCATGCTGCGAATCTCGAGGGAGGCTCAAAATTTTCTCGAGTGGTACGGTATGCCCGCCATCCATCACCCGTTTCATGCTTGGAGTAGCCTTGATTCCTGTTATCTTGGCGCAAGGTGATTGTCACCTTTGTTTCCCAGAGCCATTTGGTCCTGCAATCAACAGCAAAACGGGCTTTAAGGTCATTGTAAACCCTGAAGTTGCCTGAGCAATTCGACCCGCCCTTTTTGGATGCGCTCGCGCATTTTTTGTAAGCGCAATTCGTTTTCCTCACGGATATGGGCAAAGGCACGCCTGCTTAGCTCGAGCAGTTGCTCGTCAGTTGGTTCAAAATCAGGGTCAGCTAAGTTCTTGTAACCATTCATGGTCGCCATTGTACTACAAAGCGCGATACCACTTTTATGGGCTGACTCGAGTACAATAACGCCATGCGCCTCCCGACTGGAATTCAAGATTTCACCAAGTTAAGAGAAGAAAACATGGTTTATGTGGATAAAACCATGTACATGATGCCATTTATCCAAGGTGGGGTGTTTTTCTTATCGCGCCCAAGACGCTTTGGCAAATCGCTGATGCTTTCAACGCTCAAGGCTGCGTTCTTTGGACGCAAAGACTTGTTTAATGGCTTGTGGCTCGAGGATAAATTTGATTTTGCCCCGCGCCCCGTGATTCGCCTTGATTTTAGCAACATTAACTTTACTTCAAAACCACTCGATGAAGGGATTGTAGATTGGTTAAAGATCAACGCTCTCGAGTATGGCTATGAAGTACAAAGTACCAATGCCAGAGATGCTTTTCGGGAACTGATACTCGAGTTTTCTAAAAAAGCTAAAGTGGTGATACTAATTGATGAATACGACAAACCCATCACCGATCACCTGCTCGAGCCAGAAAAACGTTTTGAGCATCAAGCGGTCTTAAAAAGTGTGTATGGCGTTCTGAAACCAATGGATGCTTATTTGCATTTGGTGGTTTTAACTGGCGTTTCTAAAATCGGTAAACTCAGTTTGTTTTCTGATTTGAATAACCTCCAAGACATCAGTTTGTACGACGATTTTGTCAATATCTGTGGTTACTCGAGAGCCGAAATCGAACAAACTTTTCCATCGTTTCTCGAGTCTGTAGCGCGGCATCAAAACCTGAGTTTGCCAGATTTGTGGGAACTGATGACTTTTTGGTACAACGGTTATTCTTGGGATGGAGAAAGCA
>JAAFJQ010000280.1 GCA_013298185.1 Deinococcales bacterium | reverse complement strand
AAGAAGCGATGAGGTTTTGAGCTGTGAGCTATGAGCAAAAGGCTCGAGAATTGGCTAGGAGGAAAGGCGTAAGCTCTTAAGCTCCCCACGCTCGTTCCTCGCTTCCCCCTCAAAGAGGGGGACTCAATGCTCGAGATGGTGCTTGACCTTGCAGTTGACTGAAAGCCCTGAGATGCCTTTGACCTTGCCCTTAGGCTCTTGACCTTGCCCTAAAGCACCCCTCTATGAGGGGTCGAGCGAAGCGAGGGGGAGTGCGTGAGACGTTGCTTCGTTACATTCCCAACTCAACTCATAGCTCACAGCCCAACCCTACTGCTGAAATCCGCTCCGCCCACGCAACTTGCCTTTTTGCAAGAAGCCACCGTAATTGCGAATCGCAAGTTGTGCCTCGAGTTGCTTCAAGGTGTCAAGCGCCACACCGACCACAATCAGCAGGGTTGTCCCTGCGAGTGGGAAGGTCGTGACGTTCGTGATGTTTTGCGTGACATTAGGAATCACGGCAAGCAAACCTAGGAACAACGCACCCCATAGGGTAATCCGTCCTGAAATCCGCTCGAGGTGGTGTTGTGTGTCCGTTCCTGGGCGAACGCCGGGGATGAACCCGCCTTGCTCGCGCAAGTTCTCAGCCACACGCTTAGGGTCAAAGGTGATGGTGGTGTAAAAATACGTGAAGCCAATAATCAGCAGCACTTCGACGGCTAAGCCCGTTGGACTGCGGAAATTCAAGAAATTTGCCACGCTTTGCGCCCAAGGTTGATTCGGTACACTTTGCGGTATCAATTGAATCAGTTGCAAAATGCTTTGCGCGAAAATAACTGGAATCACACCTGCCGTGTTGATCTTAAGCGGAATAAAGCTGGCATTCGCGGCGCTTGTAGCGGCGGCACCTGCTCGAGCTGAGATTTTACGGGCATACTGCACAGGTATTCGTCGCTCGCCTTGTTGCACCAACACGATGAAACCAATCACCACAACAATCACCGCGAAGAAGAAAATCACGGCAAGTAAGTCAAATTGAGTACCAAGAAGCGCAAAGGTTTGTTGGAATTCAATCGGGAATCGGTGAACGATACCCGCGAAGATAATCATGCTGATACCGTTGCCAATGCCGCGTTCGGTGATTTGCTCGCCGAGCCACATGGTAAAAGCACAACCTGCCATTTGCGTGACGACCAAAACAAACATAAAGACGGCTGGATTCCAGCCGACCTTGACAAATTGCCCTTGGCTTTGCAGCAAATTGGCAAAGAAGAAGGCTTGAATAGCCGCCAAACCAATGGCTGCCATACGGGTGTATTGCTGAATGCGTTTTGAGCCTTCAGGTCCTTCTTTCTGCATTTTCTCGAGGGCTGGAATGGCTGTCGTCATGATTTGCATGACAATGCTGGCGGTGATATACGGCAGCACACCAAGCGCAAAAATCGAGAATTGCTCGAGGTTGCCACCTGAAACCAAGCCTAAAACGCCAAGCACCCCGCCCAAGTTGCCTTGATTGAGGTTGTTGGTCAGACTGCTGGCATCCACACCCGGCGTTGGAATCGCTGCACCAAGGCGATATATACCCAGCACAATCAAGGTGAATATGATTTTTGCCCGAAGGTCGGGAATCTTAAAAGCATCTACAAAGGCACGCCACATAATTTACCTCGTTAAAGCATACAATGCCGCAACCCAAAAGGGAGCGGCATCATGGCTTATTTTTTTGAGGTTCACGCGCCCTCAGCAGCTACGGTAATGCTGCCACCTGCGCTTTTGACCTTTTCAATGGCGGCTTGGCTGGCGTTGTCCACGTTGACCGTTAAGGACACGCTGACCTCACCTCGAGCCAAGAGTTTGATTGGATAATGCACTTTTTTAATCAAGCGCTTCTCCACGAGACTGGCGGCATTGACCACCGAGCCAGCGCTGAAGACATTTAAGTCCGACAGATTAACAATGTGAAATTGTTGTTTGTTCGGATTGTTAAAGCCACGCTTTGGCAAACGACGAATCATTGGGGTTTGACCACCCTCGGCTTTGTACGAACCGCTTGAAGGCAAGCTCGAGCCTGAACGGCTCTGCTGACCCTTATGTCCGCGTCCGGCGGTTTTATCCGTTCCACCCGGACCACGACCCACGCGCTTCTTGCGGTGACGAGCGCCGGGATTGGGTTTGAGTTCATTGAGTTTCATTGGGGACCTCTGGGCTATGGGCTTTGAGCTATGAGCTATGAGGAAAACCCCATAGCTCATAGCTCATGGCTCACTGCTGTATTTCGAGAATAAACTTGATCGCTTCGACTTGTCCGCGTGCGGCGGGGTTGTCTTGGACGCTGACGGTTTGACCTATTTTCTTCAAGCCGAGCGCTTTGGCGGCGGCGAGTTGGGGTTTGGTCAGTTTAATCAAGCTGCGGCGCAAAGTGACATTCATTGTTGTGTCTCCTTGAGTTTGGCTAGACCATCCTTGGTTTGCAAGCGGCTTAAGCCGTCAAACACAGCGTAGGCGACGTTGACTTTGGTGCGGCTGCCGAGTTCTTTGGAAAGAAGGTCGGTGATGCCTGCAAGTTCAGCGATGGCTCGAGGAACGCCGCCTGCGATGACTCCTGTACCAGCGCTGGCTGGGCGAAGGATCACGTTGGAGGTGGTGTTCTGCCCGATGATGTCGTGTGGGATTGTTCCGTTTTGCAGTGGCACACGAATCAGGTTCTTGCGAGCGTTGGCGTTGGCTTTAGCGACTGCCAATGGCACTTCTCGAGATTTACCGATGCCCAGTCCAACCCGTCCGTTGCGGTCTCCGACGACAACGACAGCTTGGAACTTAAAGCGACGACCACCTTGGTAGGTTTTGGCATTGCGCTCTAAGGAAATCATTTTCTCTTCAAATGGATCGGTGCTGCGTTCGGCTTGGTCGTTGCGACGATTGCCGCCTCGGTTGCCGCCACCGCGTTGGTTGCCGCCGCCGCGTTGATTGCCGCCGCGTCCGCCACCAGAATTGTTGGAGCGTTCAGAAGTCAAGACCACCCTCCCGCGCCGCATCCGCGAGCGCTTTGACACGACCATGGTATTGGTACGCACCACGGTCAAATACTACAGCTTTGATGTTGTTGGCTAACGCGGCTTGTGCAATGGCAGTGCCGACGGCTTTGGCAAGGTCAGTTTTGGTACCAGACTTGCCTTCTAATGCCACGCTCGAGGCGGCTGCAAGGGTTGCGCCTGCGGCATCGTCTATGATTTGCGCGTAGATGTGCTTGTCGGAACGGAACACACTTAAGCGAGGACGGCTCGAGACGGCTTTGATTTTGTTGCGGGTACGGTAAGTACGACGCGTTTTGGCTGTGAGGCTCATTTCTTACCTCCCTTACCACCGGCGGCTGACTTACCGGGTTTCAGGGTAAGCTGCTCGCCTTCAAAGCGCACGCCTTTGCCGTGGTAGGCATCGGGGATACGGACTTTGCGGACGTTGGCTGTGACCTGACCCACGAGTTGCTTATCAATGCCGTGGATTTGGATTTTGGTTTGCTCTGGCACAACAAAGCTGATGCCAGCAGGTGGTTCGATAATCACAGGGTGGCTGTAACCAATCGCCAACTCGAGGGCTTTACCGGTCAGCTTAGCGCGGAAACCCACGCCGTGCAGTTCCAAGTTCTTTTGGAAACCAGCGCTGACACCTTGGATGGCATTTGCCACCAATGTGCGGGTTAAACCGTGCAGAGCGCGGTGGGTGCGGCTATCCGAAGGACGGGTGACATTGATGTTACCCGCTTCTTCTTGGATGTTGATTTCAGGGCTGACAGGCACTTTTAACTCGCCCTTAGCGCCTTTGACCGTAACCAAACCTTCTTTGACGTTCACAGTCACGCCTTTAGGCAGTGCAATGGGTTGACGACCGATGCGGCTCATTACCACACCTCGCAAATGACTTCGCCGCCAACGCCACTTTTACGCGCGTCGCGGTCAACCATCAGACCCTTGGAGGTACTGACAATGGCGATACCCAAGCCTGCACGAATCTTCGGCAAGTTCTCGGATGTGACGTAAGCACGACGACCCGGGCGGCTGATACGGGTGATGCTCTTCAACACGGGTTCACGTTTAACCCCGTACTTCAAGCCCATCCGAATCACTTCAAAACCACTCTCGAGCTTAACGCGCTCTACATTGCGGACGTAACCCTCGGTCTCGAGGATTTTGGCGATGCGCTCCTTGAACTTAGAAGCGGGGATGTCCACCGTTTCCTTGTAACCGCGAACCGCGTTGCGGATGCGGGTGAGCATATCTGCGATTGGATCTGAAAGCATTTTTGCTTCTCCTGTTAAGCAGTTAAAAACCCGTTGCTCGAGCCTAAACTGTTTTTTGTGCTTCGCGGGTGGTATCGCCGTTTGTACTGCGACCATCCCCGCACCGACTCGAGCCTCTGCTGCTAGGCTTGTACCCCTAGCACGTTTG
>JAAFJQ010000028.1 GCA_013298185.1 Deinococcales bacterium | reverse complement strand
GGGCAAGTAAACCGATTGGTGTTCCTACGTATTGTTGAGCTAGGATTCCCAAATTCTTCTTGTTTTCGTCCGTCCATGGCATGAAGATCAAGCGCACAAAATCAGCGTACTGACGGGTCAATTCTGTGGTTAATGCTGGGTCTTGGGCTTTTCCGTCAAGAACTTGGGAAATAGCGATTTCATCAGTCAAATTCAAACGCCAACCAGCGTGAACTCGAGCCAACGCCCAATGCCAATCTGAATCGTGGATTTCTTGGGTGGTTAAATCCCAAACTTTTTGATAATCACCAAATGATAAAGCCAGCAATGCTTGAGTAAGTTGATAATATCCGTAGCCAAATTCATGTGACTCGAGCTTTGGAGCCTCCAAAACAAATCCATCGCCTAGTTCTATGGTGATCCTAGCTTCCCAAATTCGTGCTACTTTCTCAAGGGGATGCTCTCTGACTTGCTCCATCTCACTTCTTGCTTCTGCTAGTTGATTTTTAGCGTAGTAGCACAATGCCCGATTGTAGATCGCATATTTTTCTACGGTTTGAATCCCAATTCGTTGAGCCAATTGCAAAGCTCGGTTTAAGCTAATCAATGATTCATTAAAGTCAATATCTTGCATTAAGATAAGTGCTTTATTAATATCTAAACCAATAAGTATTCTAATATCTCCAACAATCTCAGCGTATTTTGCTGAAATAGACCATGCTTCAAACGCTTTATGCCGATAATTTGTGCTATAATAAGCAACACCTAAATCATTCCAAGCTGTTGAAAGTAAGTAATTGTTTTTTGATTGCTCTGCAAGTTTTGTTGCAATCACAGCCAATTGTAATTTGCGCTGGGTTTGAAGGGTTGCAGTTGCTAAAACCGAAACGGCTTGTACCAAATCTTCAATGTTTTTCTGACTTTTTGCGTGAACCAATGCTTTTATGGCATAAATTCGGGCTTGTACGGGGTCTTTTTGTCTTAACAAGACACTTAATTGCACGCAGAGTAAAGTATATAAAGCGTCTCGAGGGAGTGGTTTGCCAATTAAATCAAGCGCTCCTTGATTCTCACCAGTAAAACGCATGGCGCGAACCAGATTGACTTTTGCCTGAGCTATCAGCAATTCGGTTTGCGGCAACCACTGTGCGTGTTCGATTACATCGCGCCACAACGTTTGAGCTTCAGCAATTCGTCCAGTGACATTAAAAACTTCACCTAAATGGTGTTTACCTTGCATGTGCAGCAGTTGCTGGGTTTCATTGGCGCTGTTTTCATTCTCCAAGAAGGTCGCTGCCTCGAGCGCTAAGCGGTACGCCCGTTCAGCTTGCGGGTAAGCAAAGGCTGCCTGAGCCTTTAAGCCTGCCTGCATGGCAATTTCCAGTGCTTGAGTGTAATTCTCGGCAGCGAACCAATGCTCAGCAAGCTCGAGGGCTTCGGCTTTGCCGGTGCGTAAGGTGGCGGCTTTGGCATGAAGGCGTTTGCGCTTGAGGCGCATGATGCCTTCGCGCAGCAGTTCGTTGTACATCGGGTGGGTGAAGCGAAAACCCTCACCGTTGGTGCCTGGTGACTCGGCAATCAATCTGGCTCGAGATAGGCTCTCGAGCGCATCCAAGGCGTCATCGTCGCGCCAGTCGAGCATGGCTCGGGCATCTTCAAACCAAAAGGCTCTGCCTAAAATACTGGCGGCTCGGGCAAACTCGAGGACGTTGGGGTCAAGCACAGCTAAGCGGTGCGCTAATAATTCGCCTAGGCTTTCGGGTAAGCCAGTTAGGCTTCTGTTCCATTCGTAGACTTGGGCGCGGCGTTGAATCGCGCCGTTCTCGAGCATGGCTTTCAGGCGTTCTTCGAGTACCCATGGGTTGCCGCCAGCGTGTCCGATTAATTCGTTTTCTAATGCTGGTTCGATTTCGCCGCCTAGTAAGGCTTGCAGCAGTTCTTCCATTTGCTCATCAGATAAGGCGCTTAAGGACAGGGTTTTGCGTGGCTTGGGAAATCCTTTGGGGCTTTGTTGCCCTTCGGGTAAGTCCTCTAAGCGGTAGGTGATGATCACTCGAGCTTCTGGGGCGGCTCTTAAGGCGTGTGCCAGCAGTGCAAGGGTGCTTTCGTCTGCCCAGTGCAGGTTTTCAAATGCCACCACGGTCAGGCTTGAAATACGTTCTAAAAGTTCAGTGAAGGCTTCAAATAAGCGCAGCCGAGCAACTTCGGCAGGTAAATTCGGGTCGGATGGCGGAGCGCTGCCAAATTGCGGGGCGATGCGGGCTAACTCGAGCCTCGAGTGTTCAGTGACTTCATCGAAGATAAAACGATAGTGTTTTTCAATATTTTCAATTAAGCGCTTGACTGTGCCAAATGGGGTCGGGTCATCGGCGATGGCTTCACCAATGCCCAGCCTTGCGCCACTGATTTGAGCGCGTTCAGCTAAAGCACGCAGCAATCTGGTTTTGCCAGTGCCAACATCGCCAATCAGGGTGTACAAACCCGTTAAACCGGTTTCAAATAAACCAGCCAGTGTCTCGAGTTCGGTTTCACGCCCAATCATCGGGGCTAAGAGCAGCGCGTCGGCTCGAGCCGATTGGGCTTCTAACAAAATGGTTTCGGCTTGTGGGGCGTCCAAGGCTCGCAATAGGGCTTCTTGGACAGCTTGGGCGCTGCTTGGGCGCTCGGCTGGGTTTTTCGCCAGCATGGCTAAACAAATGTTCTCGAGTGCATCGGGGATGTTTGGGTTGCGGGTGCGTGGTGGGATGGGGGCTTGTTGGATGTGCTGCATGATCACTTGGACGATGCTGTCGCCTAAAAATGGTGGTTGCCCAGTCAATGCCCAGTACAAGACTGCTCCAAGGGCATAAAGGTCAGCACGGTAATCGAGTTGCGCCCCTCGGCACTGCTCAGGACTCATGTACAGGGCTGTGCCAACCATCGCTCCAACTTTGGTCAGGGCAACTGTGCCTTCCATGGTTTTGGCAAGTCCAAAGTCCATCAGTTTGGGTTGTCCGTCTACGGTCACGCGGATGTTCTCGGGTTTGAGGTCGCGGTGAATCACACCTTTTTCGTGAACCGCGCCCAGCGCTCCAGCAATTCCAGCGAACATTTTAGCAATGGTTGGAAAGTCTGGCTTTGTGCCAAGCCAATCCGATAAATCCTGACCTTTGACAAATTCCATCACCAAAAAAGGCATTCCGCGTTCTTCGCCTAACTCGAGAACCCGAACCACATTGGGGTGATCTATTTGCGACAAGCTGCGAAACTCGCGGCGCATTCGAGCGCCACCGGTTAATGCCACCATCTCGTGCATTTTTTTGACCGCCACCAACTGACCCGTTTCGGTGTCCATGGCAAGCGAAACTTGTCCCATAGCCCCAGCACCAAGTTCACGCACGAACTGGTAACGCTGAACAGAAGCCACGGTCATGGTTATATTATGACCTGATTTGATGACATTTTTGTAGGTGCGGCACTTGTGCGTTAGAATTGCGCCAATGATTCAGCACACGAGGCTCGAGAACGGTCTGACCCTGATTCTCGAGCCTGTGCCGAGTTCTGAACTTATAAGCATCGAGTGCTTTGTGCCATGTGGTGCGCTGACCGAACCTGTCTTGGGTTGCAGCAGTGTGCTCGAGGAATGGGCGCGGCGTGGCACGGCGAATCGCAGCGCTGAAGCCACTGAGGATGCGTGGGATGACTTGGGCGCAGTGCGAGGCAGCGAAGTTGGACTCGAGGGCACGGAATGGGGCGTGACTTGTCTGGCAGCCGATGGCATGGCAGCTCTTGAATTGCTGCATGATTGGATTTTGCAGCCGAATTTAACCCAAGGGTTTGAAACCAGCCTCGAGTTGGCAAAAGCAGCCCTTTTGGGTTTAGAAGATTCGCCCGATGAGTTGTTAAATGCCCGACTTTGGAAACAGGCTTTGTCTAGCTCGCATGGGCGCAGTCCTTACGGCACGCTCGAGGGGCTAGAAGCCTTAAATGCCGATTTGGTGCGAGCTGATTACAAGCAGCGCTGCACGCCTCAGGGCGCGATTTTATCAGTCAGCGGAGCGATAAGCTGGGAAATGCTACTCGAGCAGGTCAGGCGGTTGTTTGGTGCTTGGCGAGGGCAAACCTTCAACCCACTCGAGGTACGTTGGAATCCACCCTCGCAGCGCTTTGAGGCAAGGGACACCGCCCAAAGCCAAATTGGAATGCTGATGCCGCTGATGCCATTTGCCACGGCTGGGTATTACGAATCGCGCTTTGCCCTCGAGATTCTGGGTGGCGGGAATTTTAACCGCTTATTTCAAGAACTGCGCGAAGACCATGGTTTGGTCTACGGCGTTCACGCGGGCAGTAGCTTTATGCAGGGCGCGGGGACACTCGAGGTGTTTGCCAGTTGCACCCCGAATCATGCCGAGGAAACCGTGGAACGCATTCACCAACAACTCGAGCAGTGGAAGAAAGGTGTCAGTGCCGAAGAACTCAGCCGCGCTCGGGTTGGTATCAACACTTCACTTGCCATGAGTTTAGAAAGTGTTGGCGCTCGAGCTGCAATCAACTTGCGTGACCAGCATTTGCTGGGTTTTGTGCGTGAACCAAAGCAGATTCAAGCCCAACTTGATGCAGTAAGTATCGAACAAGTCAATGCTTGGCTCTCGAGTTTGGATTTTACAGCGCTGCACACCTTTGTTTTGGGAGCAGAAATCGTATGAAACCATTTTTTGCCCAGTTGCCGAACGGCTTACAAATCATTGCACAGGCTTTGCCTGAAGCAAAAAGTTTGGCATTGTCTTTAACGGTTCGCTCAGGCGCACGTCATGACCAGCAGCTTGGCGCAGCCCATTTTCTCGAGCATATGTTATTTAAGGGTTCAGAGCAGTTCTCGGCACTCGAGTTATCCCAAGGCTTTGATGTGTTGGGCGCTCATGCCAATGCCTTTACTTCACATGAACTGACGACCTACACCGCCAGCGCGTTGCCCAGTACGCAATCGCGCTTAACTGAGTTGCTGCTTGGCATGATGCAGCCGCGCTTAGATTCAGAAGATGTGGCAATAGAAAAAAATGTGATTCTCGAGGAAATAGAACTCTATAAAGACGACCCGATGAGCCTTGCCCTCGAGAGCAGCGCTGAGCATTACTTTGGCGGGCATCCACTTGGACGACCCGTGATTGGTACAAAAACCAGTGTGGCGCAGATGCAGCCCAGCCATTTACAAAGTCATTTTGCACGGCATTACTCCACAGACCAAATGATTTTAGCGGCTTGTGGTGTGTTTGACTGGCAGCGTTTACTCGAGGATGCCGAGCGGTTCAGTTCGGTTTTGCCAAAACAAGTCTTATCCGAGCCTATTTACCCAGCATTTGTGCCTCGGTCAGGTTTGATTCTCAAAAAACATGACACCACCCATCATCATATCTCTTTAATTGCGTCTGGTTACCCAGCCAATCACCCGCTCGAGTTAGCTGCCGCTATCGCTGCTCGGATTATCGGTGATAGTGAAAACTCGAGGTTATCTTGGGCGTTGGTGCATCAGGGCTTAGCGCTCAGCGCCAGCCTTGAACACGAAGGTCACACCGACCTTGGTGCGTTTTACGGCGGCATTGAATGCAGCCCTGAGCAAAGCCAAGCCTGTCTCGAGGTGCTGCAAGCTGAACTCAGTCGCGCTCGAGAACAAGGTATTACCGCTCAGGAATTATCGCGCATGAAACGCAAACTCGAGGTTGGTCTGGCGATGCGTTTAGAAACCCCAAGTGCTTGGATTGGGGCTTTTGTCGAAGATTTTGCACTGCAAAACGATTTACGTGAACCCAAAGAAGTTCTCGAGCAACTGCGTTTGGTGCGCTTGGAAGAGGTCAACGCGGCGCTGTTTGGTAGTGGTCTGGCACAACCCTTGGTGGTGGTTCTGGGGCAATAAAAAAAGCGTGGCGAAATGCCACGCTTTTTTGTTTGAGTTACTTTTTGACGTTGTCCTTGAGGGCTTTACCGGGCTTAAAGGCTGGGTACTTGCTGGCTGGAATCTTGATTTTGGTTTTTGTTCCGGGCTTGACACCCGTGCGAGCCTTGCGGCTGCGGACTTCAAATGTACCAAAACCAGTGATTTGCACCTTGCTACCCTTGTCAAGCGCACCACTGACTTCTCCAACGAAGGCGTCAATCAAGGCTTTGACATCCTTTTTCTTGTTGGCGGTTTTCTGAGCCAGAATATCAATCAGATCCGACTTGGTGATGGTCTTCTTCACAACTTTTTTTGCCATAAGAACTCCCTGAGCAACTTTTATTTATGAATCAAGGACTATTTTATTTTTATCCCTCGAGTCACTCCCTATGCTCAGCACATATTATACCATGTAAAATGCGATTTTGCAACGTTTAGACGGGCGTTTTATGCGTTTTACTTTCCTAAATGAAAGTAAAGAATGCAGACTTAATAAACCCAGCCTTATTTTTTTCGTCCCAGACAGAATTTATTTCTTCCAAGAACGCTTCACCACCGAATCTCCTATTTTTGGAATCAAGCGCTCGAGCCAAATCAGAGGGTGATACCAACCAGGCACAACCACCTCGGCTTGGGGACGCTCGAGTAAGCGCAGCACGGTTTGCCCAATTTGCTCGGGTTCGATCATTGGTAGTGGGCGCTTGCCGCCTTTGGCGGTCATGGCAGTGCGAATAAAACCAGCAGTAATGATTGAAGCATGTACCCCAGTCCCACGAAGTTCACGGTTTAAGGCTAAGCTCATGCCACGCAGCGCGTACTTCGAGCCACCGTACAAGCTCGAGAGTGCCATTAAGCCTTGCACACTGCCCATATGAATCAGATGCCCATTCTTCTGCTCAAGCATTTCGGGCAGCACCAGTTGCGACAACCAATACGGCGCAATCACATTGGTTTCGTACATGGCGCGAATATCATCAGGCGAGCGCTGCCACCACGAGGACGATCCTGAATCCATGCCCGCATTGTGAAACACTGCTTGCACCACACCAAAAGCGGCTCTGGCTCGAGTCACCAGACGCAGTAAGTCATCGTGGTTGCGGACATCGCAGGGAACACCAATCACCCGTTTACCAGATGGGTTTAATTCTGCCACCAGTTTCTCGAGAACGTCTTCGCGTCGAGCTGCCAGCACCAAGCGATGCCCCGAACCTGCCAGCACCCGAGCGGTGGCTTCACCAATGCCACTCGAAGCGCCTGTGATGATGATATGTAAGCCGCCAGAACCTTCGATACTCATGGGCAAAGCATACTGTAGGTTGATAGCGATTGGAAAGCAGCTATTATGGTGTGAACGGCGTACTCTTAAAAATGGCTCCGTTCTTATCTACGATCCAGACTGCGCCTCTTGGGTCGGCAGCGATACGAACTGCATTTGGTACTTCACCGATGTTCACCCAGTTGATGCCAGTCCAAAGCCAGATTCGCTGGTTATCGGCGCCAATATGAAAAACCATGCCATTTGTCGAAGCTGCAAGGTTATAGGTCTGACCTGAAATAGATTCTGACCTTCCAAGGCTGATTCTCGAGATGAAACCTTTGGCGCTGACTGTCCAAAGATTTGTTCGGTTGATCACCGCTATTTCCAGGACATCTTCGGCAAGGCTTGCACCCCAGTTGGTGCCAGTCAGTTGATACAATTTGCCATTTAATTCCGAGCGGTAGACACTGCCATCTGCACCAATGCCAATACGGCTGGTGTTGGTGGCAACTTGCTGCCAAAGGTTATTGACCATTCTCCACAGCACGTAGTTTTTGTCAATTGCCCATGGGTTGCCTTGAGGGTCAACGGCAATGCGAATCATGTCTTTGCGTTCTTGCCAGACGTAAACGTTGTCTTTTAAGACCCATTTGCCTTCTTGGTCTGGGGCTTGAACCCAGCCAGAGCCATTCCATTGGTTGACCACAAAGTTTGTACCAATAGACCAGACGGCGCCATTTGCACCAACAGCAATATCAACGGCGCTGCCTGATATACGGCTAAAGGTGGATTGGGCTGATGCGACCATCAAGACCAAAACAAACAGCAGGGTAAACAGTTTCTTATTCATCATCTCTCCTCGAGTTACGGTGTTAAAGAATTGATTGCAACCAAAGCAGGGGTGCAATCGGCTGGAACTTTAAGTCCTTTGGTGACTGCATCAAGCAGCAGGTCACAAAGTTTGATTTGTCGGTACACCACGGTGATACCACCGCCAACACCATCCACCCGAACGCCTTCTCGTTTGAAACCACCACCGTATGGATTGCTAAGCACGATTGGATTCCCCTCGGCTCGAGCCGCGATGTTATCGTCATCTCTTTGAAAGAAATCTGCATCGGTTAAAACCACAATGACTTCGGTGGTACGGCGATTGTCTGCATCAAAGTAATCTTTGACAACAAAATTATGGTTGGTGTCAAAACGCCCGTCACCTTGGACACTTTTTATTCCCGGTACGGTGATCATGCGGTTCGCTCCGATCACATCTCCGTTTTTCACTTCAACCGCGTTGGCTCGAGCGATGTTCAAAAATGCCCCCGATGCACCGAGGATTGCACCAACGCCGTAGACTTGACCATTGCCACCGTCCCCGCCTTCGTTGATGTAAATGCCGTCTACGACATTGACCCAACGTTCACCTATTTTTTTGTCGGTCAGGACACTGCATTCGGTCACGTTGTAATTGGAAGTTTCGGAGAGTTTAGCGGTGCTGCCATCGCCAAGGTTTTTGACTTCATACGATAGTGGTTTGTAGGTGGTCAAAGCGGTGTTTTTACTAAAATACTCAGAGAGTTTCCCCGAAGCAATCAAACGCCGTGCATCGTCTGGATCTCCGCCAATCGTGGCAACCTCGATTCTCGAGTCTCTGAGGATTTTTTTCTGTTCAGCTGACAAATTCCCTTCGACCTCGACGGTGCCGCCTTTGTAAGTCGCATCCAAGGTGGCTTTCATGTCTTGGGCGCTGGCAGTTGAAGTCATCGAGAACATCAGCATTCGTCCATAGGTCACACTCGAAATGTACACAGGGATGTTATCGCGTCCGAGGTTGCCTTGGGCAATCTGGGCATCAAGGTCGGCTTGGCTAAAGGCACTGCTTAAGTAACTCGAGGGGGTCTGAGGTCCGGTCACAAAAACAGTGAAGGCATTTTCAATGTAAATCGCAGTCAAGGTGCGTTCACTGGCATTGCGTTTTAAGTCAAAGGTGGCTTTGGCGGAACTGCCCATGTACTTGGCTGAAATACCGAGTTTTAAGGCAATTTGCTCTGCTGAATAACTTTCGGTTTGCACAAAGGACACGCTCGAGCTGGGTCTGACATTGTTATTATTGGCTTTTTCGATCAGATCGCCAATCGCGGCATTGACATTGGTGCTGGTAGGATTGGTGACCATGGCTTTATTTGGGTTGGTTTGTAAACTGATGGCTAATTCCAGTGGGGCGCGTTGACGAATTGGTAGTTCTTTTAATGAACCTAAGCCAAGTTTGTAACCATTGCCTTGCAGCAATGACCCAGCCCAAAGCACATTGGCATCGGGGCTGAAAGTGACAATTTTATCAGGTGTTCTGGTGATGCTATACGGTGTGGTGGTGCAAGAATAAGCGTTACCACCTTCTGGTTTTTCGACCGTGCTGCTGTTGCCTGTGGCATTTTCTTGATCTGGAAGAGTTGGTGAAAATTCATTCCATTTTGGAAAACCCAGCACCAAATTGTTAAATCTGGCTCGAGCATCGGGGGTTGCTGGTGTTGGTGTTGCCACAACCCGAATGATTTCGCCTTTTTTGTTGATCGCAAACAATGCTCCTTTGTTGTCCGTGGCAATGCGAGTGGCATCAGGCACTGAAGCCGCCACATTCCAACCCGTGTTGCCATCCCACTGCCAAATACGGTTAAAGTCTGCGCCCAGCACATACACTGCGCCGTTGGCAGCTATGGCGATGGCTTTGGCTTGACCAGAAACAGCTTGTTGTTTGCCGTTGACGTACCTCGAGATGGAATCGTCTGTACCAACTGTCCAAGGGTTGCCTTTGGGGTCAACTGCAATTTGGCTGGCACTGCCAATGGATTTACCCCAACTCGAGCCAACCAAAGGCTGGACATCGCCAGTCTGACTGACCCGAAAGACAGTGCCATTTGCGCTAATGCCAAGGTCTTGAGCTTTACCCGCCACGCTTGTCCAAGCATTTTTGACAAAACGCACAATGCGGTTGTCGGATTTGGCAATTGCCCAAGCGTTACCTTGCGGGTCAACAGCAATTCGACTGAGAGCGGTTGAATTCTGTTTTTTCCAAGCGTTGTTGCTGCGGCTATAGGCAGTGTTATCCGTGCCAAGAATCCAAATCTGATTGTTCGCACCAATCGCAATGTCCTTGGCACTGCCAGCAATTTTTTGCAGTGTGCCTTGAGCCGAGGCAACCATCAGGGCAACCAAACCCACGGCGGCTATGGCGGGAATAGATCCGAACAACTTTTTTTGCATAGACATCTCCTAGTCCATTGAGAAGAACGAGTACCAAATAGAACACATGAAAGCGGTGGCTTTAACACACATAAACACGAACCAGCTTGAGCTGAATAGATCATACAAAGAGGAGCGTAAATTGAATGTAAATTCCAACGGTCTTGAGTTTCACAAATGCTCAACGACATGAATAGTACGTATTTAAACTGGAATTCAAATCTGTCATTTTAAGGTTCTACTGTTGCTCGAGTTCAATTGTCAGACCACCAATCATATTCGCAACGAGGTTGTATATTAGTCCGCTGATAACGCCAGTTAATGCCCCAGCAATAAGGGCAAAAAAAGGTACAAATAAACCGAATTGACGAATGGTTCTACCGGTTTCTGTTGCTCCAGTATTGAAGCCCAGCAGTGTAAATGCAAGAAGTACCAAACTGCTTATGGCATAAGCAATTCCCAAAAATGCTGCCAGATGACCAACCGAAATTGACTTGACACGATATGAAGCCTTCATGCTTAAACTGTAACATGAGATACGCTTTTTCTGCTGTTATCTCAGCTTTCACAAAACCAATCAAATGACTATTCAAACTCTTATAGACTCGGGAACATGGACAACCTGACTTGGAATCTTAAGCTCTTGTACCAAAGCCTTTCTGACCCTAAACTCAAGACCGACCTCGAGACGGCTCAAACTCGAGCCAGTGCTTTTGCCACTGCTTATAAAGGCAAACTCTCGAGCCTGAGTCCAAGTGCTGCTGTGGTAGCCCTGGATGAACTTTTTAGCATTTCTAAACTGGCGAATCGCCCTGTTTGGTACTCGAGGCTGAGTTTTGATTTGAACACAGCTGACTTGGAGCGCAAAGCCTTGCTGGATGCCCTGCGTGGTATCCAAGCCAAGATTTCCAATACCCTGACCTTTGCGTGGCTTGAGTTGTCGCACTTGCCAGAACATGTGTATCAGGCTTGGTCAGCTGCGCCAGAATTATCTGATTACGCTTATTTTTTGTCTGAGTCGCGTAAAACCATGCCGTATACCCGTTCGGAACTCGAGGAGAATATCCTGCGCCAAAAGAACTTAACTGGGGTTCAAGCGTGGGTGCAATTGTACGGCGAGATTTGCAGCAACATTAAAATTCCGCTGACCGTGGACGGCGAAACACAACACCTGACCCTAGACCAAGTCCGAGCGCTGCGAACCCGAGCTGATCGCAATTTGCGCCGTGATGCCACGACGGCTTTGTTTACTGCTTTTGAAGAACGCGAGCATATCCTGACCTATATTTTTAATACGGTTTACCAAGATTACAAACAAGAAACCCTCGAGTTGCGCGGCTACCCGCACCTGCTCGAGCCAACCGTGATGAATGATGGGATTACCCGAGCAGATGTGCAGATGCTGTTTGATGCCACCTCAAACAACGTTGGTGTGATTCAAGAATTCTTTATGCTCAAAGCCAAATTGCTTGGCATTGCTGATTTCTCGAGTTTTGATGTGCTTGCTCCACTCGAGGACGCGGATGAAAAGTTTGAGTTCGTAAAAGGGCAGCAACTGGTTCTCGAGGCGTTCTCGAGGCTCGATGATGGTCTGAAAGACCTCGCGGCAGATTTTTTCAATGGTCGCATTGATGTGCTGCCGCGCGGCGGAAAACGCGGCGGAGCATATTGTTGGGGGACAAATCCAAACGACCCAGCCTTTATTTTGCTGAATTACAATGAGCGCATAGACGATGTTTTTACGTTAGCGCATGAACTTGGGCATGGGGTGCATCATGAACTTTCACGGATTCAAAAACCTGTCAATTCTGGTCATACCACCAGCCTTGCTGAAACCGCCAGTACTTTTGCCGAGATGCTGCTTGCCGATGTGCTGCTCGAGACGGCTACACCAACTCAAAAGCGCGAGATATTAGCTGGGTTGCTCGAGAAAGCCGCCAGCACCTTGTTTCGCCAAGTCCAGATTACGCAGTGGGAACTCAAAGCCCACGAAGCCCGAGGGCAAGGGGTTGTCTCGAGTGCAAAGTATTCTGAAATCTGGCTCGAGACGTTCAAAGACATCTACGGCGATTCGGTTGCTCCGACCAAAGGCGATGCGTGGGCTTGGGCGAGTATTCCGCACACCCTGAATTACCGCTTTTATTGTTATTCGTATGCTTTTGGGATGCTGTTGGTTTTGGCATTGTACCAGCAGTACAAGCTCGAGGGAGCTGCCACATTTGCACCAAAATACAAGCGTTTTCTTGCCAGTGGTAACAAAGCCAGCCCTGCGGTGCTGCTGGCTGAACTTGGCATTAACACCAAAGACCCTGCGTTTTGGGAAAGTGGTTTTGCTGTGGTCAAAAACTGGCTCGAGGAACTAAAGAACCTAGCCTAAAGTTGAGTGTATGAACCCAAGCCAGCCGCTCATAATACCAGACATGCACCGCTTTGATGATACGGCGCGGATGGTACTCCATCACGCCAAGGAGGAAGCCATTGCCCTTGGTCATGTTCGAATCATGCCAGAGCATTTGTTGCTTGGTATGTTGCAACAAAACCATCCAATTGTAAAAAATTTACTCGAGCAGGGTCTGAGCTTAAAAAAAGCCCGTGATGGTTTTGAAGCCTTTGCAGGACGCCGCGAAGCCACAACCGCAGACCCAGATTTGAACCAAGCCAGCCTCTTGAGCCTTGAAGCTGCCACTGCCGAAGCCAGGCGTTTACAAGCCGAGCAGATCACACTTGGGCATTTGCTGCTTGGTATTTTGCGACAAGCTGAAATTGCTGCTCGGCAAGTCAGTGGTTCAAGTGCCATTCCCCAGATGCTTGGTGGATTTGAAGGCGGTTTGCGTGGGGTGATGCGCCGAGTCCTCGAACATCTGCGAAATCCGACTTCTGAGCAGGTGGCAGCGGTTGCTTTGCCCGCAGTTCAACAAACCATAACGGTTGTTCTCGAGCAGGCAGTACATCAAAAAATTCTTGAATTTGCCCAAAGCCAAAGCATTAGTTTTGAAGTTGCCAGCCAAAAGATTCTTTCTGATTGGGCAAAGCGTTAAAATAACCTCCGTGAAACCCGCCCGAGTTTTTTTGTTTGCACATCCTGCTAAGCACAGTTTATCGCCAGTGATGCACAATGCTGCCCTCGAGTTGCTGGGCTTAGAAGCTCAGTACGAGGCTCGAGATGTAATACCTGAAGCACTAAAAAGCGCCCTCGAGCAGCTTGTGATTTCAGGTGCTTGGGGTTGTAACCTCAGTATTCCGCATAAAGAAGCAGCATTAACACAAATGCACCACTTAAGCCCCCAAGCCCAAGCCATTGGCGCTGTTAATACGGTGCTGGTTAAAAATGGTTTCTTTGAAGGGCATAACACCGATGCTGATGGGTTTATGCGCTCACTCGAGGAAGCTGGGGTTAGGGTTGGTCAAACCTCGGTGGTGGTGCTTGGGGCTGGTGGGGCGGCTCGAGCCGTGGTGTACGGCTTAAAGCATGCTGGGGCAGAAGTACTGATTTGGAATCGAAGTTCTCCGCGAGCAGAAAGTCTTGCCCAAGAATTCCAAGCTCGAGCCATTGAAACGTCTGAGTTGCCAGCCAGTATTCAAAATGCGGCTGGTTTGGTCAACACCACCAGTGTCGGACTCGAGAACCCAGACGATTCTCCGATTGCTGATGATTGGTTACCCCAAGATTGGGTTTGCGATATTGTTTACCGCCCACTCGAGACACGGCTTCTGCGGGTGGCAAAAGCTGCCAAGCGAAGAACCATAGATGGCTTGGGGATGCTGGTCTATCAAGGCGCAAATGCCTTTGAACTTTGGACGGGTCAGTCTCCAGACATCAAGGTCATGCGCCAAGCTGCAATGGCGGTTTTGGAAAAATTGTAGTCTAAGACCCATATTGTAATACAGAACCCATACCCCGTGTCAGCCTTTTGCGTACAATGGTGTATGCAAGCCGTGATCGCTTCGAGCGATATAGCCATGACCATGGCATTACAACGTGCGTTGGACGGCTTTGATGTTCGCCATATGGACACGGCTGACCAAGCACTGCTTGAAGCACATGTATCCAACCCCTTGGTGGTGGTGATTCACAGCCATTTGGGTGGCACGATCGCTGCGCCAGAAGTGGCGGGTTTGTTATCGCGTCGCGCCGATTTACGTAACACTTGGCTGGTTGCCATCTGCCCACTCGAGCAGATGATCCAATTTTTTGAAGCAGGCATGACCGATGTTGAACCAGAACCATTTGACTTGGTGCGCTTCAAAGTGCGGCTCGAGCTTGGTTTACGCACCAAACAAGCGCAGCAAGGCTTGAACATTCGCTTGGACACCCTGGACCAAAAATACAACCAACTGCTCGAGGAAGAACTGCTCAGGGACCGCTTAACGCACATGCTGGTGCATGACTTAAAAAACCCAATCACCGCAATCATGGGCGCGGTGGACTTTGTGCGCTCAGATGCCCCGACCTTAAAACAACAACAACGCGACCTGATCGAAATGGCATACGAAGAATCGCAGCGTTTGCTGCACCTTGCCAGTAATATCTTAGAAGTCCGCAAAATGAAAGATGGCAAACTGCGTCTCGAGCCTCGGGTTTTGGTTGCCAGAGACTTAAAACGCATCATCGAAAATTCAATCATGGACGTGGGCATTGGTATGCAGCAACGCCGAGTTCGCGCTCGAGTCCCAGAAAATCTGGCGCGTTTAAGCGCCGATGAAGACATTGTTAGGCGAATTTTAGCCAACCTGATTTCCAATGCCATGAAGCACACCCTGGCTCAAGGCAGAATTCAAATCGAAGCTCGAGAAGTGCGCGATATGATTGAAATGGCGGTGCATGACGACGGCGAAGGAATCCCCGCCGAAGATGTCGAACGAATTTTCAAGGATTTTGAACGCTCGAGACTGACCAACAGCACCCGATTTGACACCGGCATGGGTTTGGCATTCTGCAAATTAGCGGTCGAGCAGCACGGTGGCAGAATCTGGGTTGAAAGCACCCGCGACAAAGGCTCGAGTTTCTTTTTTACCCTGCCACTGGCAGCGCCAGAGCCTATAGATGTGGTCGAATTGGTGGATAATTAAAATTCGACGGTGTAGCCTGTGCCATCATCGGAGCGGAGCAGTTTGCCGTTGATGTCCCATTGAAATGGGCTGCTGTTGGCACTGAACGGGTCGGCGGGCAGTTTTTCAAAGTAGCGCCCCTCGAGAACCGCTAAGTTGGAAGGTGGTACACCTTCGGTCAGTTGTGCTGTGGCATGGAGTGCCAAGCTGATTTGTGTGGCTCGGTAAGCTTGCTCGAGTTTGCAGGTGCGGGTGGCTAGACCATACGGCGGAATCCACGAGGTCAATAAGGCATTGCCGATCGCATTGGCAGCCCATGGGCTGCGGTTCAAAAAAGCGGGGTCAGTTGGAGCTTGAGCTTCTTTGGCGGCGGGGCAATTGGCGGCTCGTTGTAAAATTCCCTCCAGCCAGACAGTGTAAGTTTCTAAAGTTCTGCCGCTTTGTAGGGCGTAGTTTTTGGGCATAAAACCAACAATTGGCGAAGAAACATTGATACGAATATCTTGGCTTGGGGTTTTGCCAGTTGCGGCATCGAGTGCCAGCATAAAAAAGCGTCGTTCGGATTTAAGGCTCTCCTCGAGCGCGGTGCTGCTCGGTGCAAGGCTTTGTAGTTCTGCCAAAATTTTGCGCCAAGTCGCATCATCAAATTGGCTTTGGCGCATCGCGCCACGCATCTGAGTCAGTGCTAGTTGGGCTAAGCTATCGCCAACGTCCAACTCGAGCAGAGAGCCTTTGCCGTTACGAATCAAATTGGCGGCTTTCCAAACCAAAAAATAATATTTCCAAGCGACCTGCGGATTACTGCTTTTCAAATATAAATTTGCTCGGATCAACAATAATTCGCCTAGCTGGTGCCAGGCTTTGACATAGCGTGGCAGGGCAGCCACATCCACTTGGTCAAAGGTGGTGTACTGCGGATCTCGAGCCGAGCTGAGTGAATCACCTTTGGCAATACCGCGTTCAAAATCAGTCAAAGCATCCAAATTACCGCTGATCAGGCGTGAGGCTTCGGATTGAATCCAATTGCCTGGTTGCAAAAAAATTCTCGGCTCGAGTCCACGCAAATTCAGTTGAGCCGCCGCCAAGTTAAAACTAACCAAGGCATTTTTATTGTTTGGTGTGGTTTCTAAACTCGGCTCGAGGTTGGTTCTCGCGGGGCTTACTTGGTCTGGGAAAAACAGTGGTAAACCAAAGTTAAAGCCAAATATCACTGCAAGTACCAAGCCCACACCAATCAAAAACGGACGCATAGGAAGAGTCTACCGCAATCGCGTAGGGCTGGAGTCACCACCCAAGAAAAGGCTCGAGTCACCACCTAAGAAAAGGCTCGAGTCACCACCTAACATGGGTGAAAAAGCCTATCGCATCCGGGGGGCAAACAAGTCATAATACGGGTAATGTCGGCAACTACACTCTCACGCTACCAAATTGTTAAGGAACTCGGCGCTGGCGCGATGGGTCGGGTTTCTTTGGCTTTGGACACCAGCACTGGCGAATTGGTGGCAGTTAAGCGCCTGCATGAAATGGTGGCGTTGCAAGGCGGTGCGCGTCTGCGCCGAGAATCCAAGGCTTTGGAGCGCATCAATCATCCCAATGTGGTCAAGGTTTTTGGTTACGGCGAAGAAGAAGGGCTGCCGTACTTGGTGATGGAATATGTGCGCGGCACTGACTTAACCCAGTACGTCACCGAAAAACCAAGCATTGATAAAGTGGTGCAAGTTTTTATTGGTGTTGCCAATGCGCTGAGCGCAGTCCATGGACAAGGCATTGTTCACCGCGACCTCAAACCCGATAACATCCGTGTGACCTTGGATGGCGAAGCCAAACTGATGGACTTTGGACTTGCCAAGTCACTCGAGGGAACAGTTGCCCTCACTCGAGCAGGCGCGGTGGTTGGCACAGTCTTGTACATGGCACCTGAGCAGTGCCGAGGGGCGCAACTCGATTATCGTGCTGACCTGTATGCCCTTGGTGCGGTGCTGTTTTGGGCTTTGACGGGTAGACCACCTTTTACGGGCGAAGGTTTGGCGCAAGTGATCATGCAGCACATCCAAACCCCGCCTGTTTCACCGCGCAGTTTGAACCCTTTGATTCCAGCCCCACTCGAGGCGGTTGTCTTAAAGCTGCTCGAGAAAAATCCGGCTGACCGACCTGCCAGTGCTTTGGCTGTGCGTGATTTACTGACTGGTTTATCCAATCAGACCATGGAAATCACACTTTCAACCGAAGTGGCTCGAGCCGACGCGCTGCTGATTGCACCGCTGATTGGACGCGATTCGGAAATGGCGCAACTGATGCCGCTTTTGGAAGAACCCGACCCTGTTTACGGGGTCTATGCGATCACTGGTGATGTTGGCTCAGGTAAAACCCGTTTGGTCAGGGCGTTGTCCGACACAGCTCGAGGTACAGGAACTCGTTTTGCCCCCGGCGAAGCGATTCCCGATGACCCAACCCCGTTTGGGGCAATCTCGAGGATGATTGGGAATTTGCAAAAAAGCAATAAGAACTTTGTTGAGAACCTGCCTGAAAGCCTCAAAGGCGAACTTGCCCGAATTGTTCCCAGTCTTGGTAGCAGCACCCCGACCGATCCGAACTTACCGCCCGATGTGGCACGACTGCGTTTATTTGAAGCCTTCAGTGAATTCTTAGAACGGGTCAGCGAAATTACTGTGGTGGTTCTCGAGAACTTGCACTGGGCAGATGACAGCACCCTCGCGGCACTGGCGCACGCCACCCGAGCTGTGCAGAAACCGCGTTTATTGGTGACCTACCGCCAAGAGGATTTACCCGAAGGACAAACCCTGCCCAAAGGCTTGGCTCGTCCACGCACCGTGATTACCTTAAAACCCATGACCGATGATGCGATGCGAGAGTTACTCAATTCATGGTTGGACGGTGAAATAGACAGCACTTTAGAAAACGAATTGGTGCTTCACGCTGCTGGCAACCCATGGGTCTTAGAAGAACGCCTGAAAGCCATGCTTGAAAGCGGTGCAATTTACCGCCAAAACGGAATTTACCAATGGCAACACGCCATGCAGAGCCTGCCTGAAAGCCTGAACGACCTACTGGCGCACCGCATCGAAGCCCTTGCTCCAGAAAGTCTCGAGTTTGCTCGAGCTGCCAGTGTGCTTGGTCGGGCATGGCAATACGAAGATGTGCGCGGCTTGCTTGAATGGGACGACGACACCGCCCTTGACGCCTTAGAAAGTCTGAGCCGCGCTCGATTGGTTCAAGAAATTCCAGGCAGCAATGGCGAAGGTTTTCGTTTTACCCATCCGCTGTACAGCGAAATTCTGCTCGAGGGAATCATGGCGTTAAAGCGTCGTCGTTTGCACAAAAAAGCGGCTACGCTGCTCGAGAACCGTGCTTCGCCGTTTGAATTGGCGCATCATTATTTTTATGCCGAGCAGTACGAAATCGCCAGCCAAAAAGCCCTCGAAGGTGGTAAGCTGGCGCAACGCAGCTTTGCTTACCCACAAGCTGAACGGGCTTTTCGCTTATCGCTTGAAGCCAGCGCAAAACTTGGCAAAGATTCGTTGTCCTCGCTCGAAGCCCGTTTTCATTTGGGCGAAGTCCTCAGCCATACCGGACGCAACGATGAAGCCATTACTTTTTGGCAACAAACCATTGACTTATCGCCAAGTTTAGACGGTAGCCAAGGTGTTTTAGCCCAAACCCGCCTGAGATTTGGCAATGTGTTGCGCTTTTCTGGTGCGGTAGACAAAGCCCGCGATATTATTGGGCAGTACGGCATGGACGACCCGTTCTACGAAGAACTCGAGATCGAAGCCAGCCACATTCACCGCCTCAAAAAAGACTTTATCACCGCCAAGCACCACGGACTCGAGGCACTGCGAGCCAGTAAACTGTCTGAAAACCCACGCGGTACGGCTCGGGCGCTTCTGGCTTTAGCGCAACTCGAGACTGCCCTAGGCAACAACACCCGCTCCTTGCGTTTATCTGAGCTGGCAGTCAAAATCGTTGAACAAACCGAAGACGATTACTTAAAAACCAGTGCTTGGAACGACCTTGGCATGTATCACTATATTTTAGATCAGCACAAAGAAGTTGTACCAGCTTGGAACAAAGCCAGCGAATACGCCCAAAAAACCGGTGATGTCCGCTCGAGAATCGTGATTCAAACCAATTTAGCGCTGTCTGTGGCTTCCGATGATGACTTTGAAGAAGCCCGAAACCGCTTCAAAGCCACCCGTGAAATGGCAATCCGTGCAGGCTTATTCGCCCAAGAAAAGCAAATCCTTTATAACCTTGCCGAAATGGAATACGCCCTCGGCAACCTCGAAGTGGCTCGCGAACATTTCCAAGACGTCAAAAACAATGTTTACGAAAGCCCAGCAAAAGTGTGGGAATCGCGTATTACCTTAGAACTCGGAGATGGTTTTGTCTTTGAACTGCCCGAACTCGAGGGACGCTTTGGCTCGGATAACCGCCAATTGCTCGATGTGCTGTACGCCCTTTCTTTTGGTGATTACGAAAAAGCCTTTGAAGACACCAACACCCCCAACACCGAACAACACTGGTTTTGGAATTTGGCTCGAGTCCACGCGGCTTGGCGCTTACAACAAGACACCACCGAAACCCTCGAAATTTTGCGTCAACCAGCCCCTGACACCAAACTTGCGCCGCATTTACGTTTGGCTTATCTTGACTTTATCCAACAACTGCTGCTCGAGCCAACCCCAGAACGCAACCGTGTCTTAAGGAACTTAGCCGACAAATACCGCACCTCGAGCATTGGTTTACTGGCAAGAGATGTGTTATTGACCCTGTCAGAGTAAGCGTTTTTGCCGCGTGTAACGATTTTGTGACGCAAGTGGTGTATAGTACCCTCTGAGCTATATAACTCAAGGAGGCACTATGAAAATGAAGTTTATGTTGGGATTGGCTGCTGTTTCGTTACTCGCATCTTGCGGTGGAATCAAAACCGACAAAATTGCTATCGGAACGGATACGACAGGTACTGTTGTCGCAGGTAGCGGCGTTGGCGGCGGCGCACTTGGTATAGACGGCAAAGGCGCACCACTTTCGTTGTCAAAAGACCGTATTTTAGTGCAGGGTGTCAATAGCAATGTCACAATTGCAGGCGGAACATTCCCTGACGATACAACTCCGGATACCGTCAATAACATCAGTCGGCTTGCGGAATGGGGTGCAACCCAAACCATGCCGCTTGCTACACTCACTCCAAAACAAGGCGGGGATTGCCCAGCAAATTTTAGTTTAAGTGCAGTCAGCTTCACACTGAAGGTCACAGACCCAGCCAATACAACTGGGGTGAGTGCCACTGTTGGACCATTTGATCTGAACTTTGCAAAAAAAGCTACAGCTTGTGATTACGATGTCACCATTGCAAACATCTCGGGTCCTGCTGCCATTAGTTTTGTACTTGCAGCCCAGAAAGCCACAGACTTTGGTAAAATTTTAACCAGTGGTGGAACTAACACGGTCACATTAACAGGCACGTATACAAGTGATGCGAATATTTCTGGACCTGGCGCTTCGTTGCAAATGAAATTTGGCGGATCGAAACAATACATCGTTGCAACCATTCTCTAAAGACCCTCAGCTCAAACCCCCTCGAGTTATCTCGAGGGGGTTTTCATTTGGCGCACCCAGAGAGGCTCGAACTCCCGACCCGCGAGTTAGAAGCTCGCTGCTCTATCCGGCTGAGCTATGGGTGCATCAGCGCTTTGGGATTGTAATACCCAAGGCTCGAGCCGCGCAAGTGCAAAATGGCGTAGCAATTTTTTTACTGGGCGCTCTCGAGGTCTGGGCGTAGGACAGTCGCGCCGCGTAAATACACATGTTTGACTTCGCGTTGTGATTTATTGGTGTTGATGTGCATCATTACCCGAATGGCACGCTCGAGACGATTGGGAACGTGAATCTCGAGGGCGTTTAAGAGTGGCACAAATTTCATACCTAACCCATTGCGGGCGGCTTCGGCTGGAAAAGCAGCATTCAGGTCATGGGTCACAGTGAACATGATGCTGCACACAACTTCCAATTCCTCGAGACTCGGCGTTTCGGCATTGGTGCATAGGTCATTGACTTTGAGCATTTCCACCAATAATTCTTTGGTGGCAAAAAAAATCGCTTCTGAAGTGTTTTCTGTGACTGTTGTTGCGCCGCGAACCCCTCGAATCATGGGGCGCAGTGTAACACGAAAAAGCAGTGTAAAAAGGCAAGAGTGCCAAAGCACAAATGAAGCCAGCATCCTCCTCTCAAAGAAGATTCATCGTTATTCACAGGTTGAGTTGAATGCAACATCGCAAAATACAAAACTTGTACTACACTGGAGTTATGAAAATCATCTGTGCTTTGCCTTTGGTTGCTTTGGCTTTTTCTTTGACTCCTTTGAGTGCAGCAAATTCTTGTAATCATCCATATTACCCAGCCACAGTTGGAGCTGTTTGGACATATAAGATCACGGGTACAGTCAACCAGCAGTACAGCCAGAAAATCCTGTCCAACTCTGGCTCGGGTTTTGTGGTGGAAAATCGTTTTCAAGACATCAGTACCAAAAATACCATTCGTTGTAATGCTGATGGCAGTTTGTCGCAAACCCAGTACAGCAATGTCAGCGGCAGCAATGTCAATGCCCGAGTCGAAACCATTTCCTCGAGTGGCGTGGCATTTCCAGCGGCTAACCGCTGGGTGGTTGGGGCAACCTGGACGTATTCATATACCATCCGCATGACCACCAGCGCAGGCGGGCAAAATATTGTCAGCCAAGGGACAGTCACCATCACCAATAAAATTCTCTCGAGTGAGCGTTTAACTGTAGCGGCTGGAACGTACAATACCTTGAAGATGAGCAACAGCATTGCTATGAACATGACTGCCAACATTGGGGGGCAAACCGTGCCAATTCGCAACACCACCAATTCCACAAGTTGGATTGCCAGTGGTGTTGGCATGGTCAAAAGCCAAAGCACGGTTGGCAGCAGCACCTCGAGTACCGAACTGCTCAGTTTTGCGCGTTGAGTTCTGCCTATTCTTTACACCTCGAGTGCCAAATACGTTATGCTACCACCCTCAACACAAGGAGGAAGGATGCAAAAACGGCTTTTTGGCGTGGCGCTTGCCGCCGCATTTGGTACGATGGTTTATGCCCAAGGTGGGTATTTTTCAGGTTGGCGCGAAATCAACATTCCGGGCTTGGTCTGCTCAGATGGCAGCCCTTGGAAGTTCTACGCTACTCGAGGTGACAGTCGCAAAGTGATTGTGGATTTCCAAGGTGGTGGCGCGTGCTGGAACGAAGGAAGCTGCGACCCTAAAAACAATCTGTACACCCGCACAGTCAACAAAGCCGATCTTGATTATGCCCAAGGCATTTATAACAAAAGCAGCAGCGCCAACCCATTCAAAGGCTGGTCGCATGTTTTTGTACCGTACTGCACAGCCGATTTGCACTGGGGTAACGCCGAACAAAAGTACAGCTACGGCACGATTCAACACAAAGGTGCAGTCAATGCCCAAGCTGCGCTCGAGTACACCTACAAGAATTTCCCATTTGCTCAAAATGTCTTTGTGACTGGATGCAGCGCTGGTAGCTACGGCGCAGCCATGTGGGCTTCGCACATCATGAAGCATTACAACAAAGCTCGAGTGGCACTGCTGGGCGATAGTGGCTTGGGGATTACCAGTGCTGGCTTTGCCAATCTGGCTTTTAACTCTTGGAAACCCGGAGAATCGATTCCGGATTTTATTCCAGAATTGGCAGCTTTTAAAACCAACCCCGGGCAGTTGCGGGTAGATGCCGTCTACAAAGCCATGGCAAAGGCTTTCCCGAACAACAGCTTTGCCCAATTTACCGCCAATACCGACAATGTCCAGATTTTCTTTCATGCCTTGGCATTGGGCTTAGCCCAACCAACCCAAGCATCGGCAACCCAATGGGTGCAAGAAGCCTTTGGCAGTATTCTTGGGATTAAGGCTGTTTCGCCAAACTATGCCAATTATGTTGCGCCGGGCGGCGCACACTGCATTATTGGCAGCCCAAATTTCTACACCACTCGAGTTAACAACAAGCCATTGACTGAATGGGTGAATGAACTGATTACCAAAACACCAGCCGATGTGATTGCTCGTCCATAAGGGTTTTTCTCGAGGAAATGGGGTCTGGTCAACGTCAAGGACGCGGCACAGACCCCTGAGTATTTTTGGTGTTTGAGGTTTTAGAGCCGAATTCGCGCCTTGAGCGCATCAGTATCGGCGCTGTGCCGAGCAGCCATAAATTCATACTCGAGCGATTCAAAGACAAAGTCATCTTTTTGCTCATCAAAGTAACGCAAATCCTCGAGCCTGACCTCGAGATTTACAAGTTTGGCTTGTCCAGCAGGCACAAAAACCCGTGTGAAGGCTTTGAGTTCTTTGACGGCTCGCTCGACCTTTGATCCAAGTGCAGACACATAAATCTGCACGATTTCTTCGCCATCTTGTTTGCCTGTGTTGTGAACCTCGAGCGAAATTTGTACGGCGGAATCGGTTTTTTCGGTCATCAGGTTTTTGTATTGGTACGCCGTGTATGACAAACCAAAGCCAAATGGATACGCAGCTTGTTTACCATCCCGCTCGAGTTTTCGGTAGCCATGCCAAAGGTCGTATTCGATGCTGGTTGCAGTGGCATCAAAAAATGGGTAATCGGCTTGGTCTTGGGCAATGCTGAACGGCAGTTTGCCACTTGGGTTGACTTTGCCCATGAGGACATCGGCAAGCGCATGACCGCCTTCCATGCCAGCGTACCAAAGCATTAGGATACTCGAGGCAGTGTTTTGCCAAGAGTTCATCATCACGGCGCTACCAGCCACAACCGCCACAATCACATTTTTGTTGACCCTCGAGACAGCATGAATCAAGGCTTCATCTTCCGGCAATAAACGCAAGCTGTTGCGGTCACCACCTCGAGCATACCTGCCTTGAGCAGCCAGTTGCGCCATTAAGCCACCAGCCACAGCTTGTGCAAGCGTGGCATCTTCAGGGTTGGTTGGCTTTGGAAACATCGAACGCAGACCAGTGGTGCTGTCAGGGCTTAAGAACTCGCCTTCGTGTTCCTTGGTGTAACCAACCACAATCAGTACTGCATCGGCAGCTTTGGCTGTTTGAGCCGCACTTTCAAAGTTTGTGCCATCGTCAAAAGTCACATCATCAAACGCCGCATTGACCCCCTCGAGTGGCGTGACGATATACGGGCTGGTGGTGCGACTCGAGCCACCATCGCCCGTGTTTATGGTATTCGCCAAATGCCCAATC
>JAAFJQ010000279.1 GCA_013298185.1 Deinococcales bacterium | reverse complement strand
TCCAGCATCGGTTTTCATTGCCCAGAGGGTGGTGTGATTCCAAGTAAAATCCGAAAGCGCAAACGAGGACTTATGGTATTTTTCTGGTGGATTATGCCAATCGAGCGTGCCACCCATTGAAATCGCTAGACTCGAGGCGGCTTCAAGTGCATTGGCTTCCACTTCGAGCAGCACTGTTGCCCGCCCTGCTTTGACTCCGCCATCAGCGACCAGCGGCGTGAAAAAGTCAGCAATTCCAGCTTCGTTCACAGCCAATTCTCGTTTGGGAATACTCGAGTCGAGCGCTAGTGCATGACCGTATTCAATTGCTTGTTCGAGGCTCGGGAAACTATAAACAACTTCAGTCCAATGTTGAGCTTTGGCTAGTGGAATACTCAACTCTAAGATAATCGCGGTTGTACCGTAAGCATGAATGATACTGGCACAATCCCAACCTTTTAACTCGAGAATTTCAGGATCATCGGTCAGGGTTAGCACTTCGGCTGCTAACACATTGTTATCCCAAAGTGTACCGTGGTTGATGCTGCCCACCCCACCAAAACCGCCGCCGACAAATCCGCCAATGGTACAGGTTGCCCAAGTACTCGGATAGATTTTGAGTTCCCAGCCCAATTCGCGCCCTTTGCGTTCAAGCGCACCCATTCGCACACCCGCTTCGACTCGAGCCACACCTGTTGCTTGGTCAATGCTGATGATGTTATTCAGGCGGTGCATGTTGGCTACAATCCCGCCAGATAGCGGCACGCATTGCCCATAATTTCCTGTTCCCGCACCTCGAATGGTCAGTGGGATACTGTTTTTCACAGCCAAACGCACCACCTCGAGCAGTTCTTGTTTATTGGCTGGGGCAACCACCACATCAGCTCGTTTATTCTTTAGCATCTCGAGCAAAACAGGCGAGTACCAGTAATGATCAAGGCTGAATATCTCGAGCGAACGCGCATCGGTAAAGACTTGTTTTGGGCTGACAATGGCTTGTAGGGCGGCAATGATTTCAGGATTCATAGTTTGACCTCGTGGTGAAAGGAAGGGCGAGGCAAGCCCCGCCCCTACGGTTAGATATTCAAGGTGACTTTTCGTTCGGTTTGAGCCGCTATTTTTCCGTTCAGCAGCACCAGTTTTTTCTCAGCTTGGTTTTTGATCGCTTCAAACCAGTTTGGCGCATCCAGTACTAGAATATTGGCTTTGCAGCCAACTTGCAGACCGTACTGCTCGAGTCCAATGGCTTTGGCAGGGGTTGTTGTGACCATCTCCAGAACCTGATTGATTTCTTGTCCCCATGCGAGTGGCGCGAGATGTGCCATGAACTGCGCTACCTCGAGCATGTCATTACGACCAAAAGGATAGTACGGATTGTTGATGTCATCTTGGGCAGTGGCAACAGGCACTCCAGCCCCGAGCAACTCGAGAATCGGTGCATGACCTCGAGGTGCGGGCTGCGAGCGCTGCGCTGTGGTTACCAGTGCAACATGGGCATTTGAAAAGATCGTCATCCCAGCTTGCTTGAATAAGCGAATCACCCGAGCGGCATGAGCTGCATCGTAAAAAGCCAAGGCATTGCTTTGCGTACCACATACTTGTCCTTGCATTGAAGTTTCGATGGTTTTGATCGCCACCATCTCGGCGGTGCGTGAAGTTGGGTCGTCGGTGTCGTCCAACACAAAATGAGCTGGAATTTGATAACGCTGCGCCAACTCGAGAACCAAATTGACATGAGCCAATTGCGAGGATTCATTCGGCTCGAGCCATGGAATCCCGCCAATCACATCTGCACCCATTTCAAGCGCTTCGGTGAGCAGCTGAGTGGTACTTTCTTTGGCACTGAAAACCCCATTTTGAGGAAAAGCCACGACTTGAACCTCGAGCCAATCCGCAAAGCGTTTTTTAAGCTCCAGCAAAGCCGAAAAAGCCCGAAGTCCAGCATCAGCATCCACATCAGCAAACAAACGTAAAGCTCCAGTTCCATGCCGAATCGCTAAACGCACAGTTGCCTCGGCTCGAGCCAAGACCTCTTCGGAAGTGTACTGTCGTTTGACGGCTGCAATTGCCGAGAACCGATTTCCAACACTTGAGAAATCAAAAGTATCAGGTAAAAAAGAACGCCAATCAGACTTGCAAGCATGAAGATGACCATTGACAAAAGTGGGTAGTGTCAAACAATGACTGGCATCCACCTCGAGTTTAGCAGTCAAGTTGAGGTTCGGCTCGAGCTGTGCAATAAAACCATCCTGAATAGCAATATCTACGATTTCACCACTCGAAAGGCAAGCATTTCTAAGAAGACAATCCACAGAGCGAGTGGTCATGTACTCTCCTTTTCTGGACATGGTTTAAGTTTCATATCGATCTCTCGAGGATACGCCGTCTAGCGATGCTGCGAACAGCATCCACGGCATTTTCTGCCTCGAGGACAATGTTCTTGCGATCCAAAGGCTTGAGTCCAAGGGCATTATCGGCATTTATGGTAATCATCGCAAAGGCTGCCTCGAGTCCGGCTTCATGGGTCAGATGCGTGGCGGTTGCGCCGAGGTGGGCTGCGTAAAGTAAATCGTAGTTGCCAACAGGATGAAATGGGTCTTGGACGTTGTCTGAGCCAAAACAAACATTGACGCCTGCCTCAAGCAGCTCAGCTACTCGAGTAATCCCGCGTGGCATCGGGTGCATTCCGCGACCTTGAAGATTCAAATTACATGCGGGTAACGACACAATACTGATTTTGGCAGCGGCTACTTTTTCAATCACTCGAGCTGCATCGGTTTCAGACATAAAATCAAGGCTGCAACAATGCCCTGCCACCACTGGTAGCTTGAATCCAGTCTCGAGTACCATGTCTGCCAGAGTCTCGAGGAAATTGGTTTGGTCGTTTTCGTCCATGTGCAGGTCTACGGGTTTGTTAAATTCAACTGCAATCTCGAGGGCGTTTTTGACCTCGAGCGCTCCGTTGGGGCGAATGGCAGGGCAACCCCCAACAACATCTGCGCCCAAGCGCATGGCTTGGCGCATCAGGTGGGATTCTTGGGATGGATTTCCTAGGGCAACCAATTGAATTTCAATTTGCTGTTTGAAGGTTTCGCGTAACTCGAGCATGGCTTCTAAAGCCAGAAAACCGCTTTCATCAATGTCAACATGGGTGCGTAGTCTTGTTGTGCCAGCTGCCAATGCCATTTCTAAGGCAAGACTGCCACGTTTTAAGTAATCTGCTTTGGTAATACTTGGCTTGAATGCTACCCATTTGTGAATGGCTTCCATCAGCGTTCCAGACGGATTGCCGACTGCTTTGATGCTCAGGGTTTTATCGAGGTGGCAATGGCTTTCGGTGAAACCGCCAAAAACAATTTCATTCATGAGGCACTCCAAAGAGACTGATCTCGAGTAGGGTTTTGGCTAAGGCGCTGGTGGCTGCTTCGAGCCGAATAGCGCCGCGTTCAGGGGTTGCGAGTGTGGGGTCGCCAAACACACCGCTTTCAGACCAATCTCGTGTCAACCACGAAGCTACTGCTGCGCCACTGGTTAAGCCAATCAAACCATCTGGAACATTTGGGTAATGCCCAATGGCTTTGGTCATGTCAACCAATTCTGGCTCGAGGTGAAGTACCAAACTGGTTTCCCAATCATTGGCATGAATACCAAATTTGGCTTCTAGTTCAGGGATTTCTACTGGGTCTGGCGCTCCTGCATTGGTGAAGGTGTTAAACACCATTAAACCCGTGGCAATGCGGATTTCTCGAGCCATCATGGCTAAAAGCGCAGAGTTCCCACCATGGGCATTGACAAAACACAAGCGCTTAAAACCAGATGCGGCGACGCTCGAGGCGATGTCGTGCAGCACCATCATCAGGGTTTCGGCTCGTAAGGAAATCGTGCCAGCAAAACCAAGATGCTCGTTGGACTTGCCATAACTCTGCACAGGTAATCGCCAGACTTTGGCTTCAGACGGTAATTTCTCGAGTGCCAGTATGGTCATGCGCTCTGCCAATAAGGCATCAGTGGCAGTTGGTAAGTGCGCGCCATGTTGTTCAATCGCCCCAATTGGCAGCACCACCACACCAACGGTTTTTTCAAGGTCACGAATGGTTGTCCAACTTAAATTTGGTAAGTACCTCGAGTCCATTTTTTATATCTCCTGTTTTTAGGTGCGGTACGAAATCAATCCTTAGATGATTGCAGGGTTTATTACCTTTTTTGACCAAATAAGCGCTTAAAGGTTGCTTGCACTTACTATAACGAGACTTTGGTTTTACACACAAACATTCAATCAACAGTGTACTACGTTTGGCTTTACGTTTAGAAGTCGCATGGTGCTGTCGGGTGTAGCCGCAGAATGGGCAACTACGCTGCTTGCGGAAAAGAACTCAAACGAATCGAATCAAAGTCAATAAATGGATGAACACTTGCGTCCATCCCTCGAGCAAAAGCCTTACCATCGCCACCC
>JAAFJQ010000278.1 GCA_013298185.1 Deinococcales bacterium | reverse complement strand
TACATCGTCATCAATCTTTGACGCTGATAGCTCAAGCAGGTCGCCTTTGGCAGGAACCAATTCAAATTGCCCCTCAACAGGGTTTTGTGTTCCTTCGGGTGCGTCTGGAATAATGTACAGCCACCAACCTTTGTACACCACTTGCTGCTGGTTTTTATCTGGATTACCACCTCGGATAATGGTGCTGAGGTCGCCTTGTTCAACTCCACTGCCTGCTTTGGGTTCACCAATTAAAGGACTCCATTTCAAGATAAAATCCTGCATGTAACCTGGGAATTGGTCGCCCCACGGGATGTACTTGTGGAACGGATCGGTATCCATTGGACGGTATAAATATATGGTCTGGTTTGTCCCTGTTACCAAATACGTACCATCGCTCGAGACTTGAATGACCACGGTTTCTGCCATATTTCACCTCGGGAATGAATTTTCTTACTTTTTTAGTCTACCAAGAAACAAACCCAAAAAACCAATGGAAATGGCTGGCGAAAAAACGCAAGCCCTTACGTGCTTCCCCTCGCTGCGCTCGACCCCTCAATGAGGGGTTCTATTGTTATGGAAATACGCTTCTCGAGACATAACTGGAACGAAAAGCAGCCAGACTCCCTCTCCCTGCGCGAAGCGACCCAAGCCCGTCAGGTGCTGCTTTGGGGTCAAGAAGCGCTGCCTTTTGGGAGAGGGTGACGCGTAGCGTCGGGTGAGGGGCTGACTGATTGTGATTCTACGTGTGCTAATCAATGGCTTGCTCATTGCTGTAGGTTGACTCCAAGAAGTAATATCGAAAATGGAAGATAAGATTCACAAATTTGAACCGATCGTGAATTTATTCACATACTAGTCTATGCTATTCCTGATATGCTTTCCCAACCATGAACTTTGAAAAAGCCAAACAAGAACTGCTCGAGTGGTTAGCCATCCCTAGCGTCAGTACCTTATCAGAACGCAACGCCGACACCCGCAAAGCTGCCGAGTACCTGCATCAAAAACTCCTGAGTTTAGGACTGAACTCGAGCATCCTCGAGACTGCTGGACATCCCGTGGTTTACGCCGAACACTTAAAAGCAGACCCGACCGCGCCAACAGTTTTACTCTACGGGCATTACGATGTCCAACCCACCGATCCCGATAACGAATGGACAACCGCACCATTTGCACCAGACATCCGCGATAACGCCATTTATGCAAGGGGCAGCACCGACGACAAAGGACAAGTCTGGGCGCATGTCGCAGCCCTCGAGCATCACCTTCAAACAAACAGACAACTGCCCGTGAATCTAAAAATCCTGATCGAAGGCGAAGAAGAAATCGGCAGCCCCAACCTCAAACCCTTTGTCCTCGAGCAAGCGGCTAAACTCAAATGCGATGTGGTGGTGATTTCCGACGGCAGCATGTTCGCCCCCGGAGTCCCGACCCTAACTACGGGTTTACGTGGCTTGTGTTACCTCGAGGTTCACGTTCAAGGAGCAAAACAAGACTTGCACTCAGGCGGTTACGGCGGCGCGGTGGCAAACCCAATCCAAGCCCTGGCGCAAATCATCCAAAGCCTCCGCAACGGCAACGGCGAAATTCTGATTCCTGGTATTTACGACTCGGTGCGTCCCGTACCAGAAGCCGAACTCGAGGGATGGAAACGCCTGCCATTTGACGAAGCTGCCCTGATGAAATCCCTCGAAGTCAGCGCCCTGCCCGGCGAACCCGGTTACAGCGTCCTCGAGCGACTCTGGGCAAGACCAACCCTCGAGATCAACGGCATTTGGGGAGGCTTCCAAGGCGAAGGACAAAAAACCGTACTACCCGCCAAAGCAGGCGCAAAAATCAGTTTACGACTCGTACCCGACCAAGCACCAGACGAAATTTTCGAGCTGGTCAAAAAACACATTCAATCCCTCGAGTTACTAGGTGTGACCGTCAGCGTGAAAAAACTGCACACAGGCAACCCCGCGCTGGTTGACTCGAGCAGCCCTGCCGCACTGGCTGCCATCGCCGCGCTCGAGCGAGCTTACCCGAACACCGAACCCAGTTTTGTACGAACAGGTGGCACAATTCCAGTTGTGGCGGTCTTCCGCGAAGTGCTGAATGCACCTGTGCTGCTCGTGGATTATGGGCTGCCCGACGACGGAGCGCATGGACCCAACGAGCGATTCACCCTCGAGTGTTTCGAGAAGGGCATTGAAACAAGCATTTACTTGTACGAAGAATTGGCAAAGCTGAAAACTTAGGTCAACCGCAAAGTCTTTTTTTGAAGCAACATGAGCTTTTGCCTTTGCAAACTGGGCGAACATGAAGTTCGCCCCTACGTTAAAAATTGTGTTCTGTAGGGGTGATCCTTGTGATCGCCCTGCACAGCAGTCAGACTCTGGCTGAAAACTGTTCAAGTTTTGCTTTCTGAACTCGAGCATTGGTAAGCTCTACCTAGTTCATGTTTTCATTTCTCCTCCAAAGACTGGCACTGGCACTTTTTTCCCTGTTCGGGGTGATGCTGCTGGTTTTTTTAATGGTGCGTCTTGTGCCAGGCGATGTGGTCACCAATCTGGTGGGCTTGGACAGCAGCGCTACCCCTGCTCAGCGCGAGGAACTGCGGCGCTTATTTGGTTTGGACTTACCCATCCATGTGCAGTTTGGTCAGTGGTTCGGTGGTTTACTCCAAGGCAACCTCGGCTCGAGTTTACGCACGGATCGCCCTGTGCTGACCGATTTGGCGTTGCGTTTACCGGTGACTTTGCAACTCACGGTTTTTGCACTGCTGATTGCACTGATTATCGCTGTGCCGCTCGGGGTGGCAGCAGCTCAAAACCGAGGCAAAACCATTGATACGATTGCCAGTTTACTGGCGCTGCTCGGCATTGCCGCTCCGAGTTTTTGGATAGCAATTTTGTTTGTGCTGGTTTTTTCTTTGCAACTGCGCTGGTTTCCGCCTTCGGGGTACACCTTGTTCTCCGAAGATCCAATCGGCAACTTAAAAAGCATGTTCTTACCAAGCCTAGCGCTTGGCTTTTCCCTGGCGGCTGCCACGATGCGAATTGTTCGCAGCAGTTTGCTCGAGGTGCTGCTGCTCGATTACATCCGCACCGCCAAAGCCAAAGGGCTGGCGGCTCGAGCCGTGGTTTACCAACATGCGTTTCGCAATGCCCTGATTCCTGTGGTGACAGTGATTGGTTTACAAGTCGGGAATTTGCTCGGTGGGACAGTGATTATTGAACAAATTTTTGGTTTACCAGGCATTGGTCGTTTTGCCCTCGAGGGGATTAATCTGCGCGATTACCCTGTGGTGCAAGGCGCGGTTTTGGTGGTGGCAGCCGGTTTTGTCTTGGTCAATGTCTTGGTGGATGTGATGTACGCCCTGATTGACCCTCGAGTTCGATTTGAGTAACCATGAAACAATCTTTTTGGAAAGTCTTAAAGCACTCCCCAAGCATCCTGATTGGTGGTGTCTTGGTGCTGACCGTGATTCTAGCCGCACTGCTGGCTGGTGTGATTGCCCCGTATGACCCTGTGACGTTCAACCCCGTAGACCGTTTGCAAAATCCGAGTTTTAAGCATTTCCTAGGCACGGATATTTTTGGCAGAGACACCTTCTCGAGGGTGCTGTACGGCGCTCAGACTTCCTTAGCTGTTGCGTTTTTATCGGTCAGCATTGCCTTGTTGGTGGGTGGTATCGCTGGAGCGCTGGCTGGTTTTTACCGAGGGCTAACCGACACGATCATCATGCGGATTACCGATATTCTGCTGGCATTCCCTGCGGTGCTGCTCGCCATTGCGCTGCTGGCATTTGCTGGTGGTGGCTTTTGGAACTTAACCCTGACGATTGCTGTGGTTTACGCCGCACCTTTTACTCGGGTGGCTCGAGCCAGTGTGCTGCGGGTGCGCGAGGAAGTCTTTGTTGAAGCCAGTCGCGCCTTGGGACTTCGCAGCCAATTGATTCTGCTGCGCCATGTGCTGCCGAACGCCTTATCGCCACTGATTGTTGAAATCAGTTTGCGCCTTGCCTTTGCGATTTTATCCGAGGCTTCGCTTTCGTACTTGGGTTTGGGTCCGCAACCACCCGCGCCATCTTGGGGGCAAATGATTGCCGATGGTCGTCAACTGCTCGAGACCAGCCCTTGGATGAGCCTAGGACCTGGTTTAGCCATCACCATCACCGTCTTGGGTTTTAATCTTCTCGGCGATGGTTTGCGCGACCTTCTCGACCCGCGTTTGCGTAAGGGTTGAATCAATACCGGATGCTCGAGTCTGTCGTGACTTACCTCACCTTCAAATAGCAATCTTCATCTCTTTCTAAGAATTCTAAAATACAAAAGTCAAAGACATCATCTTAGGAGGGCTTTTCATAGCCCAAAAACGTGTTCAACATCCTTTGATTTCGTCCTAAACAACTCATGGAGGCAGTATGAAGTTACAAATTGGTTTGCTCCTCGGCGTTTTAACACTGGTAAGCTTGGGTGTGGCACAAAAATCAGGTGGGGTTTTGCGAGCAG
>JAAFJQ010000277.1 GCA_013298185.1 Deinococcales bacterium | reverse complement strand
ATTCAAAGCAGGTAGCGTCGGCGCTGAGACTGCATCATCTACGCGCACGGTCACAGCTCGAGGTTTGCCGTTGACTTCGACTTCAAGCGTAAAGCCTTCGCGGACACCCATTTTTTGCGCGTCGCTCGAGTTGACGGTTAAGTAATCCGCACCGATGCTCTGGCGGATGCGTTGGCTCGAGAGCATGTTCTCCGTCCACATGCGCGGCACAAGCAGCACGGTTTCGCCTGTGGTGGCGCGAACAATTGGCGCTGAACGGCTCGAGACGGTTTTGCTCGGGAATGCACCTTCGCTTGGGATTTTGTCCATCTCGAGACCAAATTTATCTTGCAGCACACGCTGGGCGCTGCGAGTTCCACGAATCTCGAGTTTGGCGTTCATGGCATCGGATAGCACTTGGAGCGCACCAATCATGTCAACGCCTTGTCCACCATCCACGGCTGCTCCTGCCAGTGGCAATAAGCGCCCTTCAAGGTTCATGGTTGTGCCGCGTTTCTCGTAAGCGGTTAGGGCTGGCAGCACCACATCCGCCTCGAGCGCCGCGCCTGTCAGGGTATGGGTGTGAACCACCAATAACTCGAGTGATTTTGGACGGCTTGGCAAGGCACTGCCCGAGATAAACAAGCCTTTTAAGCCATCCCACTGCCCGAAACTCCGTCCATTTTTGGCTGGCACAAGTTCCAGTGTCTCGAGACCAGCGCCGTTTGCCCCTGCGGGTATCGGCATGATTTTTCCACCGAGTTTCTTGGCGGCAACCAGCACTTTTTCCGCATCCGAGGCAAGCGCGAAGCTGCCGAGGACAATCACAGGGTTCTTAGCAGCCGCCAGCAATTTACCCGCAGCATTGGCTTGGGCGTTGCTGGTTTCCGTGCCAGACTTGGCTTGGTTGATTTGCGCCAAAAGCTCGAGTTCACCACCCACAGCGTAAAGGCTCGAGATTCCCGCGTGTTTCATTTGCTCGACTGGAATTGGCGCGAACACCGCGAGTTTACTGCGCTTTCTGTCCATGCGTTCTTTGAGACGCAAATCCGCCAGTGGCGCACCATGATTAAATTGCGTATCCGAGGTCAGCACGCCTTTTAAGCTCTCCTCTATTCGCAAGAAAGCCGTGCCTGATTCCTCATATAAGTCCGCGCCAATCACGATAATCGCATCGGCTTTGGCAAGGTCAGTAAACGTGGCTCGAGGCACACCACCCAAAGCGCTGTTGTAACGCGGGAAGTGATCCACGTTGATCGTGGCAATCGTCTTAGCGAACAACTCGAGCGCCACGCCTTCCTCGAGGGTGATATCAGCGCTGGTGTACAAACCCAATTTGCTTGGCTCGAGGTTAGCAGCGCGAATAACTTCAACCGCTTCATCAAAGGTTGCAGGCTCGAGTTGACCGTTCTTACGAATCAGAGGCGTGCGAACTCGAGCATCGGCATCCACCCATTCATGCCCGAAACGCTGCGCGTCCGAAATCCAAATTTCATTGACTTCTTTGTTATGCGCCGCACGAATGCGTTCAATGCGCCCCGTGCGAGCATCCACCCAAATGCTCGAGCCATCGGCGTTGTTCATGTCGGTGGTTTGGGTACGGTCATACTCCCAGTTGCGCCCACGAAACCTCGAGACGTTATCCAGCAGCGCTCCGACAGGGCAGAGGTCGTTGATGTTGCCACTAAAATTCCCGAGTTTCGCACCCGCCAAGTCCTCGGATTGGTACGAATCAATGAAGGTATGTCCACCACGTTCAATGAAATCCAACACTTCCTCGCCGGGAATCTCCTCGAAGTAACGCACGCAGCGTTTACAATGAATGCAGCGTTCCTTGTCCAGCACAATAAAATCAGACAAGGCATGGTGCTTATCGGCATGACGGCGAGTGAATTCAAAACGCGCCTCGCCATAACCATACTCATAAGCTCGGTCTTGGAGTTCGCACGCGCCGCCCTTATCGCAAGTGGGGCAATCAAGCGGATGGTTAATCAGCGTGAATTCCATCATGCCAGCTTGGGCTTTGACCGCCGCATCGGTGGTGGTCTTAATCACCATGCCTTCGGAAACAGCCAATGTGCAACTGGCAACCGTACCGGGAAAGAAAAACAATTTTGGTTGCCCTGTGCTTTCCTCGAGAATCCAAGAACCATCAGGGTTCTTACGCGGCGAACCAGCTTCGACAAGGCACATTCGACACGCACCAATCGGCGAAAGGTACTCATTCGAGCAGAAATAAGGCACATCGAAACCCGCATGGAAAACCGCATCCAGCGCAGATGAGCCGTTTGGTACTTCGATTTGACGATCATTCACAATTACTTTTGGCATAATTTAACTTTCTCCTCTGTATATTTCGTATCCTTTTGGTAAATAATACGATTTGAAAATATTTACATATGAAAGCCACATCATTACGATGCCCCCTAAGAAAGAAAAAATAATAGATGTTGTAAGAAAAATAACAGTACCAAGCTCATATTTTGATCCGTTAGTTAGCTGAATAATAAAATATACGCAGCCTACCAGATAAATAAATGTATAAAAAAAACTTCTAATGTTTTCTACAATATCTTCAACTGTATTATAAGATTTAAAACTTACTCTTAATATCTTACCTGAATCTTTTACATAACCATGACACTCTACATTCGCCAAAACAAAAACATCTTTTTCCTCATGAAACACTCTAATAATAATCCCATCATATCTATCCATAAAATCAAACTTGATTTCTAGATTTTTTTCATCTATTTTACTTACCGAGAAATTATTTGTGGTGTTTTTTATGTATAATTCTTGAAACTTTAGAATTTTGCTAGACTCAGGAAAGCAAATTTTTAATCCTCCAAGTTTTGGTATATCTTCTTTACTAATCGTTTTGTTTCCGTAATTAATAATACAAAAAGTTGTAGCAGACAGATTTTTAACTAAAGAGTTGTCATAAGTCATATTAAATTCGGGAATTTTATATTTTTTTTGATCAAATATATTAAAATGATTAAATCCGTATATTAACTTCCCTTTTTTTGCACTTTTATAATATAAAAACAGGGAAATAAGAATCGACAAAGGCGATGCAATACCAATAATAAATAACCAGAGCTGATTCGCGTTAATTGGCTTTAGTATTTCATCCATGTTTTATCTGCCTCAATGACAAATTAACTCGCAAATTACCCATAACCCACCTTACACAATACAAAGACTTCTGAGCAGCAAAGCCCTCACTTGTGTCTGACACGAGATGCGGTAGTAGTAAATCGACTCGTAGGGTGGGCAAAACCCACCTTATACAGCACCCAAATCCCTCCATGACTGGCTCGAGCTTAGGCTTCATGCTTGCTCCATTTCGGGGTACATCAATGTGAATTTACCTTGGCGTTGAATAAAACACACATCAAAAATTTTAAAGAAATTTTGTTGTCCTAAAAGAACTCTTTGTTGTTTGCCATTTGTCCATGCAAAACCAAGTTCTAATTTGCCAAATTTAGGAATAAAACATTCCAAAACAATCACTCGAGTTTCTTCGTTATCAGCATTACCAGTTAAATTTGGACCACGTTTGTAATCATCCCAACGCAACCCAAGGTACAAACCAACCGCATAAGGCAAAACATTAACGCCTGCCCCACTGTCTACGAGTGCGAATGTCTCGAAATGCTTAGTTGGGGACTCGAGCCGAATAGGAAGAAGCGGCATTGCAGAAATGTCCGTGGTTTTCACATAATCAAAAACAACTGATTTCATACTTTGCCGACTTCCTCAAGGTATTTGGTCAGTGCATCCGACAATGCTGGATTTTCAGTTGGTGTCCACATTTCTATTTCTTCTACCCCTTCAAATAAACGAGCAAATTCATTCGAGGCTTCAATGTGAGCTTGGCGCTTTAACTCGAGCATCAAAGACTGACGTTCAACATGACTTAATTTAGGTATTTCCTGAACAATTTCAGTAAAAGACATTATTCACCTCTTTCTCGAGCTTAGGCTTCATGATTCTTCCTTTGGCTTGACAATTGCTGACAAGTCATGGTTCACATTGGTTGCATTTTCAAACAAAAGAAAAGAAGTTTCACCCGTTTCTTGATACATTTGTCGCATTAACTCGAGCAAACGCTGAACACATTCTTCATTGGTTGAATCAATTTCATACGTTGGGTTTTCTATTGGCTTGTGCAGAAGCTCGCCATATTGCTCGAGTAATTTTTGCTCCTCGAGTTGACGCATTTCTTCTTGCAGTCTACGTGGAGTTGACGCGATAGTTGGTGACCAAATCTCAAATGGACCTTTGGAATCTTTTGGCATGGCTCGAGCATAAGGCAATGGGCAAGGATGAACTGCACTTGCAAAAAGTGGGGTGAAAACATGGGTTTGTATGACTTGGTTCATCCTTGTTTATTCCTCTGCTTCTATGGCTGCGTTCATTTCTCGAGCATGAATTTCCAAGTGCGATAACGACCCGTACAAAGCTGTCTCGAGGATGTCACGGTCTGGATGATTGGTTGGTAATTGCTTTAAGGCTTTGATTAACTCGAGGTAATGCGCGGCTTCTTCGGCAAGTTCT
>JAAFJQ010000276.1 GCA_013298185.1 Deinococcales bacterium | reverse complement strand
TGGGTATTGCAGCGCGGTTGGTGGTGGTGGGTATGACGGCTACACAATTCAGCATTGCCGATCCAAAGGATGCAGGTATGCTCGATGTGGTGGGCTTTGATACCAGCGCCCCGAACATCATCTCGAGCTTTGCACGCGGACAGTTCTAAGAACAAGAAGAGGCAATCAGAAATTGATTGCCTCTTTTCTCTCAAGCCAATAGACTCTGCGGGTTATGCTACCAAGCATGAAAGTCATCACCCTCAATGTCAATGGTATTCGCAGTGCGGCTCAGAAAGGTTTGCTCGAGTGGCTGACCACGCAAAATGCCGATCTGATTCTGCTGCAAGAAGTGCGTGCGCTCGAGCATCAACTGCCTGTTTTTATGGGGCTTGAGGATTATCATGCCCATTGGTTCGCGGCGCAAAAACCAGGTTATAGCGGCGTGGGCGTGCTGAGTAAACATCAACCAAAAGCGGTACAAATGGGTTTTGGCTCAGAAGAATTTGATGCCGAAGGGCGGGTGTTGCGCCTTGAATTCGAGGGTTTTCAAGTGGTCAGTGCGTACTTCCCAAGTGGCTCGAGCAGTGTTGAACGCCAAGCTGCTAAGTACCGCTTTCTCGAGCAGTTCCGACCGTGGTTGTTGGCGCTCAAAGGCGAGGTGCTGCTCGGTGGGGATTTGAACATCGCACATCGTGAAATAGACTTGAAAAACTGGCGCTCTAATCTCGAGAGCAGTGGTTTCCTCCCAGAAGAACGAGCATGGCTGACCGAACTGCTCGAGGCTGGTTTTGTGGATGCTTTTCGCGCTTATGTTGGTGAAACCGAGCATTTTTCATGGTGGTCAAATCGGGGTCGTGCCAGAGAAAACAATGTCGGTTGGCGAATCGATTATCAACTCTGTACCAAGGCTTTGGCGGCTCGAGTGACCAATGCCAGCATTTACCGAGAGAAATTTTTTTCTGACCATGCACCAGTCATCCTCGAGTTTGCAGATCAATAGATGTTTATAAATTGTTTTCAATCCCAAATCAAATCTCTCACTCCCTCACAGTCAAGGTCGCGGCGCTCGAGCGTCCGCGCACTTCGGGGTCGTACATCAGTTCGGCGGTGCTTGGTAGGTGGGTGTATGTTCCTGCGGTTTGCGCTCGCAGCACCACGCGAAAACGGTTTGTACCGTCCAAACCTTGTGCGAACATCTCCACGCGGTTGTTGTAGAAATCCCTTGCGGCATACCATTCTTGCCAATTGGGTGTGACTCCAAAAGCTGTGGCGGCTGCCACACCATCCAAGTTCAGGTCGTAAGCATTCACAGCTTGAAAGCCTGCTGGTACAGGTTCAATAACTTGCAGGTGGCGCATGGAGCCGCTTTGTGGGCTGATCTCGAGTGTGACCAATATCAACTCGCCGACTTCTACGGGTTGTGCCACACCGTTTTGAATCAGTGGGCGGCTGGTGTATTCCCAAGCGCTGGCTTGTTCGTTCCAGCGTTTCTCGAGTTTGCTGTAGGTGCGGTTGATGCGAATGCCGTTACTTTCAGCGACCAAGCGGGTTGGTTCGCGGGTGTACTCGAGGCGCACGCCATACGCAAGGTTGCCAATAATCTCGAGGGTGTTCTCGCCTTTAACCATGCTCGGCTCGAGGTCAAGATTGATGCCTTGAGCGCCGACGTTTTGTTCGCTGATGGTTTTGCCGTTCAGTACCAGGCGCACAGTTTGGTTGCTCGAGACTGGTTGAGGCAGGGTCAGTGCAGCGCTGATGATCGCGCTGGTGTCAGCCGTGGATACCCACCAATCACCGCGACGGGCTTGGAGTAGGTAATTCACGGCTTTGGGAATCAGTGGGCTTTGAGGCTCGAGTTTGCCTAGGGCTTCAAGGGCTGTGGCTGTCACCAGAATTGGGTTGTCATCCCAATAGTAATACCATTCATACGGGGTTTTTGGGCGTTGCCATTGCACCGTGCTGTCGCGTTCGACCCGAGTTGCTTTTAAGCGCTCGAGCAAATTCCGAGCCAAGTCCAGCCGCCCTAAGCTCTGGTATGCCAATGCCAATTGCGCCAAGTGGTACGGCTCGAGGTCGGGGATGGCGGCAAAAAGCTGCATCGTGTCTAAGTCTGGCGCACCTGCCAATGCCAAGGCTCGGTGTGCCAAGGCGCGTGAGCCTCGAGAGAAACTGGTGTTTTTGAGGTTGTCGCGCAGCCATTTGATGCCCGTCTCGAGCATTGAAGCGTAACGGTCTTTGGGGATTTTTTGTTGTTGCAATCGTGCCAATGCCAGCACCACACTGGCGGTCATGTCCATGGCGCTTTCGTCATATGTCCAAAAGCCCCAACCGCCGTCCGTGTGGCGCAGGGTCTCTAAGCGGCGCAAGCCAACGTCCAGCAAGTCATTGAGGTCGTCGCGTGGTGCAATTTCGGATGCGAGGATGGCTGGTACAAACCTTGATAAGGTCTGCTCGGTGCAGCCATACGGATAAGCAATCAGGCGCTCGAGGGCGGGTTGAACTGCGCTCAGTAAGCTCGGAGTCAGCGTGACATGCAAACGCGCCGTCTCGAGAAGTGCATCTTCGGGTAAGGTCAGGGTTTTCTTGGCTTGGGTGGCATCGCCGGCTAAGGCTTGACGCTCTACAAACCCACGCGGCAATACCGTTAGGGGTAACTCGAGGGCATCTGAACCTTGGCTTGAGGTGTACGAAGCGCGAATCGTGGCTTGTCCAATCTGATTGGCGCTGACTTGGCTGTTGAAATTGGCTCGGGCATTGGCTGGAACTTCTAAACGCCCTTCTAAACTCGTGCCGGTTAGCCCTAGCAAATCAAACTTAAATACACCGCTCGAGTTCTGCGCCAGGTTGTTGTTGACCAAGCCGCGCAGATTGGTGGTGTCGCCGCGCACCAGGAATTCTGGTTTGGCAACTCGAGTAATCACATCTTTGGTGACAAGGGTCTGAATTTTCTGCTCGCCAGCTGCGCCTGCCAAGGTTTGTCCTCTGGCGGTGACGCGCCAAGTGGTCAGGTTGTCGGGGTAGCTAACTGGTACTTTGGCAATGCCGTTGGTGTCGGTCAGCACCGTGCCGAGCCACAGGGCAGTGTCCCTGAAATCTTTGCGAACCCGCTGGTCGTTGATGTCGCGGGCGGCGCTGCTGTTATAATCTTCTTCGCCGCCACCACCGCCGCCGAATTCACCATCTTGGTCTTCGCTCGAGGTGGTGCTGACCAGACTTGGGCGGTCGCCTTGTAAAACATCAAATGGGTTGGATGTGCCGTCCTCGCGCAATAAGTACACGCCTTCGTCCACCACTGCGAGGCTCAGTTCGGTCTGCACGGGTTGCTCTGCGCTGTTGGTGACTTGTACCTCGAGTTGCCCTGTTTCAGATGGTGCAAAACGTGGTTTGCTCGAGAGGATGGCTACCTTGAGCTTTTCGGAATCTTTGGGGACTCGGATGGTTGTTCCGCCACCATAAGGTGAGCCTTGATTGATGTATGAGACTTGTAAAAAGACATTGGGCTGCATGGCAGCTGTGACCTTGAAGGTGTACGCCAGCGTTGAGCGGGTGGTGCGAACCAAACGGCTTTGCAGTATATCGCGCCCCTCGAGTGCCAACCAGACATCCACGCCGACGGGTAAACCCAGAATCAGGGCGGTGGCGGTTTCACCAACTTTGTATGTATCTTTATTCAGGCGCACTTGGGCGTAATCAGCTGCCCAACCCCAATTTTCATTGTCCGCAAGTTGCCAAGCAAAGGTTTCGGCTTTGCTTAAACGCCCTGCGCTATCTTTGGCTCGCGCCCGAACCACATAACCGCCGCCTAGGGTCGGCTTAAACACCACCCGAGCGCTGCCATTGCGGGTTTGTACGGTGCGTTTCTCGAGCGGGGTTTCTTTGAGCGTATAAACGGTTTGTCGTTTGCCATCACGGATTTGACTGCTGGTAAGGTACTCTTGGCGCACCAATTGCAATTCAACGCTGCTGTTGGCGGCTGCACCTGCCAAATCGCGGGTGCGAAGGTCAATTTCAAATGGCTCGAGGGCATTGTACAGGTAGCGCGTGGTTCGCAATGAGACCCGCACTGAACTTGGGTAGGCAATCACTTCGCTGTAACGCTCAAGCATTCGCCTTGATTCATCTTCGGCTTGAACTTGGATGCTGTAACGGATTGGAAAAGCCAGTTTACTGACTTCGAGTGGAATCTCGAGTTTGAGTTTGCCCGTTTCATCCAATGCCAAGGTTTGCTCGAGAATGTTTTTACTGTCGTAGGCGCCGTAATCTTGGAGGTTGCTAAAACCAAAATCGGTGTAATTGGGGTCGTCAGTGGTAAAGGCACTCGAGCGCGTGACACTGACCCTGACTCGCCCGTTGGAAAGCCCACCACCAAATAAATAAGCAGCACTGACCTCGAGCGGGATGCGTGTGCCTTGGAGCGCCACACTTGGGTTTTTAAGCGCCAAAGTAAAATCGGGTTTTACATATTGCTGCACCGAGAAATCTGCCAGTATCGCCGTATGATCCGAACCATCAAAGTTGCAACTGGCTTCACCTTCGGGGTTTAATAAAATTCGGTAATCCCAAGTTGAA
>JAAFJQ010000275.1 GCA_013298185.1 Deinococcales bacterium | reverse complement strand
CAACCTAAAGGATTTCTTGCCCAGCTTAAACAGCGTCTTCTCGAGCGGCGGTAAGCAATACGGTATTGCCAAGGATTTCAATACTCTGGTGCTGTACTACAACAAAGACTTGTTTGACCAAGCCAAAGTGGCTTACCCAGACGACAACGACACCTGGAACGACTTTGCCACCAAGACCACAGCTGTCCAAAAAGCCTTGGGCAAGGGTTACTACGGCACTTGCTTTCCTTCCGAATACGCTCGCTTTGGTGCATTTGCAGCCAGCACCGGCTGGAAGCCAATTATCTCTGGTCGTACCATCTTGGATCAGAACTTCAGACGAGCCTTTAAGTTCTACACCGACCTTGTCAAAGCTGGTGTAGCCGCTAAGCCCGGACAAGTCAACGCTGGATGGGGCGGCGACTGCATCAAAGGCGGCAAAGTTGCAACAGCCTTTGAAGGCGGTTGGGCATTGGGCTTCTTGCGCGACAACGCACCAAACCTCAAATACGGCACAACCCGTTTGCCAAAAGACCCAGTCACCAACAAGCGCGGCAACCTGATTTACACCGTGGCATGGTCAGTCAACAATGGCACCAAGAACCGCGCTGCGGCTGTCAAAGTGCTGAACGCCTTGACCAGCGTCGAAGCTCAGCAATTCATCCTCCGCAGTGGTTTGGCACTTCCAAGCCGTGTTTCTTTGCAAAGCGATCCATACCTGAGCGGTACAGGTGTTGAAAACGTCGCCTTCAAGAATGTCTTTATGGGCGCATCCGACGGCAACGCTGTTCCATTTGCTCCTGATAAGTTCGGTGGCGACTGGTTCCGTGGCATTGACGAAGCTCTGAACGCTACCATGGACGGACAAAAGACCGCCGACCAAGCTGTGCGCGACGCCCAAGCCGCCATCAACCGCGTGATGGGTAAGTAAAAGAAGCTGTGTAGCTCCTGGCTCAGTCAACAAAATGCTCGAGCCAGGAGCTAAAAACCAGTGACGCTCGTATACACCAGCCTTGTGCGTTCAAATGCAGTCATGCAGGAGCGGGAGAGCAAGGTTGGCATGTTTGGCTCGAGAAGGGGTGAAGCCCATACAGGCTTGCCCCTTCCTTCTCAAAAACTTGTCGTGTCTAGTGCCGCCATAACTTGTCGTGTCTAGTGCCGCCATAACTTGTCGTATCTAGTGCCGCCATCGCGCAGCGTCTTTGTACCACCGTCTCGAGATTGGCTCGAGAAAATCACCAAGGGAGGTGTTTATGAACACAAAAACCCGAGAAAACCTGACTGCTTTTTGGTTTCTGCTTCCATTTCTCGTGGCATTGGCAGTCTTTTTTGCCTTTGCTTTTGCCCGCACGGTCGGTTTTAGCTTCACCAATTACAATTTGTTCAATAAAAATGACTTTGTGGGTTTGGATAATTTTGTTAAATTGCCCCAAGACCCACTGTTTATCAATGCGCTGACCAATACCTTTGTGTTTTCTTTTGTTGTGACTATCATGCAAACCATCGGGGCATTGCTGTTGGCGGTGGTCTTAAATCAAAAACTGGCTGGTTTGGGGTTTTTCCGCACCGCTTATTATTTCCCGAGCATCGCCTCGAGCGCCGTGACCACACTGATTTTTATTTGGTTGTTCCGCCCCACGGGTTTACTGGCGTACCTTGGTGCGACCCTTGGCAATTACGCTGGGTTTATTCTGGCATTTCTTGGCATCGCCATTCTGGTGCAAGTCGCACAGGTTTTGTTTGAACGATCAAGAAACCTACCTGCCACATGGTACGACCCTGCGCTGCTGCTGGTTTCTTTGATTGCAGCTTTTATTCTGACCAATGTGCTGGCTGGAGTTGGCATTGTGCAAATTGGCAACGCCGAAGCCGAACCGCTTGTTTGGTTGTCTTCTCGAGATAAATGGCTTGGCTTTATTCCGTATCCGCTTTTAGCGATTATTGTGATGAACACCTTCACCACCATTCCGACCCTGATGCTGACCTTCTTGGCAGGCTTGCAAGGCATTTCGCACAGTGTTTACGAAGCCGCCAGCATTGATGGTGCGAATCCGATTCAGCAAATGCTCTACATCACCATTCCGATGCTGCGCCCTGTGACTTTTTACGTGGTCACGGTTTCCTTGATCGGCACACTGCAAATGTTTGACCAAGCCGCCATGCTCGACGGCACAGCCCCACTCGAGGGAACGATTACGCTGGCGTATTATGTGTATAACAACGTCTTTAGAGGCGGGGCGGAAGCCCAAGTCGGTCTTGCCAGTGCTGCTGCTTTGATTCTGGCAGCTTTAACCTTGCTGGTGGTTCAAATTCAACGCAAATTCTTTGTTTCAGATGAGGGGGCAGGAAGATGACCACTCCAGCTGTCACCACCCGTGTCAACGGTGTCGAAGTTTCTCATGCCTGGATTGCCCGTCGGCGTTGGAGTTATGCCGCGCTGCTCTACACCATTTTGGTGTTCTTTGCGATTATGTTCATGGGTCCGCTGCTCATGGCTGCCCTTTCAAGCCTCAAAGCCGACCCGCTCGAGTACCCACCGCGTTTGGCATTTGAAGAAGTCGCCCCGCGCAACTGGGCAGCCGCTTGGAGTCTTGGCGCACAAGGCAGTGGCAACCCGTGGAACGGTGGTTTGGTAGCTGGGCGCAGTGTTTCCTACAGCGCCAGTTACCTGATTCCAGACGGTGTGCTGGCTTCTGGTGCAAACCCAGAAATTTTGGCAGTCAATATCCCACGGCTTCGACCAGGAGCTGGAGCATTGGCACTGGGCAACTTTGTGTATGCTGCCGATTACGCCAAGATCGAAGATTTGAAGCTTGTCAAAACCGAAGCTGCTCGGTTAAAAGATGGTAAAAGCGCTCAGCGTGTGGTCTACGAATGGAAAGTCGTTTACCCACAAGATGCCAAAAATGCCGACGACCCAAGCAAACCCGCACCGCGCATAGACCGCACCCCCATGACCCTCGAAGCACCAAGGGGTTACTTGTTTGAGTCCAGCACCCTCAGCCCCTCGAGACTCGAGAATGTACAAGCTGCCACGACTGAATTCCCGTATTCATACCCCAAAATTCAGTCGTTTATCAATGCTGTACCTGGTTTTGCCAATTATGCGTTTCGCAATTACTTTCGGATTTTTGACGAAGCCCGCAGCCAAACCACAGGGCAGGCTTTGTTCATGCGCTGGATTCTGAATACCTTCTTGTTGGTGATTGTGGTCACCATCTCCACCCTGATTTTTGCCAGTATGGCAGGTTATGCGATGGCGAGGCTCGAGTTTTTTGGTAAAGCCGCCTTGTTCTTGTTGGTGCTGTTTGTCATGACCGTACCCAATCAAGTGCTGTTTATTTCCAATTACCTTGTGCTGCGCGATTTAGGATTACTGAATAGCTTTATTGGTGTTTGGTTGGTCTTGCCGTTCATTGGTGCGGGGCAAGTCTTTTTCATGAAGCAATTCTTTGAAACCCTGCCCAAAGAACTCGAGGAAGCCGCTAAAATAGACGGCGCAACCCCATTCCAGACCTTTTGGAAAGTGATTCTGCCACTTGCCACGCCCGCCCTTGGTGCATTGACGATTCTGACTGCCCAAGGCACTTGGAATCAGTATTTCTGGGCATTGATTGTGCTGACCAGCCCACAAGATAATTTTACCTTGCCAATTGGTTTGAACAGCTTTAACCGTTTATATGGACCCGCTGGTGATTACGGACTGATCTTAGCTGGGGCGATTGTTTCCGCCATTCCAGTTATCATCCTCTTCAGCGTTTTCCAGCGCTACTTCGTGGCAAGTGCCGCAACCTCTGGTGGTAAGGAATAAGGTTTTTAGAGTTCTCGAGAGGCTCGTTGGTCAAAAGGCGAGCCTCAATTTTGGGTGGTTAAATGACAACTTTTACTGTGTTTTTCAGCACTATATTTTTTTCACAATTGACCTACTCACTCGCTTGTACTCCTGTTATTGTTCCAGGAGTTGCTGATATGCGAACTTATTGGTTGGAAAATCTCAATCAGACTGAACAAGTTCGTCAAATCCAACTAGAAAACGCGAAAGTAGATGCTATCGCACTTGGAGTAGCGCAATCTGTTCAAGAAATCAAACCTCAAGGCTCACCAGACAATTATAAAGTTCTAAGATATAAAATTTTAGTTCAAAAAAGCTGGAAATCAAAGCTGCCTGGTATAATTTATATTGAACACGGAGTCAGTCCTGTTTGTGATACTGGGTCTGATATAAATATTGGAATTAGAAGTCTATTTTATTTGCATAATAATAAAAATATCGAAAACTTCTTTTATAGACGACATGTCATTGAAGAAAAGAATAAGTTTTTTAATACATTCCTTAACGTTCTAGGCAAACCAAAACAATCTTTCTAATCAGGAGTTCTCGAGATGCGTCTAAAAGAAAACACCATGTACCTCGTTGCGGATCGTCTCGGGCAAATCTCGGGTGGCGATACGGGTTTGTTTGACCGTGACACTCGCTTTTTATCACATCTCGAGTGGCGCATTGGTGGGGAGTCACCCACGGTGCTGTCCACCCATACCCCTGAGCCTTTTCGTTTCTCGCAACATGCCACCGAGCAT
>JAAFJQ010000274.1 GCA_013298185.1 Deinococcales bacterium | reverse complement strand
CCTAGCCAATGTCCAAGGAACAGACGGCTTAATCGGCGCAGTCAAAGGCAACCGCGTGGCAGGAGTCAACCTTCCTGTGTGGATGATTGGTATTTTTAAAACCTTCACCCCCGAACAACGCGGCAAATGGGGCGTAGCCCAAATCCCAGCCTTAACTGCTGGCGGTGGTCAAAGCGCTTACATCGGCGGCTCGAGCCTCGCCATTCCAAACAACAGCCAAAACAAAGAAGCCGCTTGGGCATTCGTCGAGTGGTACACCACTTATGGCTCGAGAAACGTCCTCGAGAAACGCGGCAGTTGGCCCTCCTTCGTTCCAAGCCTCAGCGCCCCAGTCCTGAACGCACCAGACAATTTCTTTGCCACACCCAACGTCTTTGAACCATTTAGGAAAACGGCTTTCTTAGGTCGTCCTCTGCGTTACTCGAGCGATTATGACCGTGCCTTTGGCGCTGTGGTCGCCGCCCAAGCCAGCGTCCTGACCGGTGGAGTCAGTGTCCAAGCCGCGCTTGACAAAGCCGCCAACGATCTGAAAAACGCCACTGGACGCGAGATTGCACCGAAGTAGAGCTTAAGAGGAAAGAGGAAAGAGGAAAGAGAAAAGTAGAACGCACCCCCAAAATGTTCAAGTTCTAACCGTAGGGGCGGGGCTTGCCTCGCCCACTCGGTCAGCCCATTGTTGGATTATCCTTTGTTCCAAAAATCTGTCCTCGAGCCGTTCATTCACAAAAGCTGTCTCTCGAGCCATCCCAACGCTTCGCATCATCTGCTTACCGTTTCTCTTTAACCTTTCCTCTTTCACCTCTCCCTATGACAAACTCGAGAAAACCCAAACTCACGCCCTTTGCTTTCCTCGCGCCAGCGCTTTTGCTGTACGCTTTATTCACGGTTTTTCCGGTGGTGCGAGCCTTGATTTTGAGCTTGCAACGCAATGTGGATGGCGAGATTCGTTGGGCGGGCTTGGCACAATACCAGCGCTTACTCGGCGATGATATTTTTAAGCAAGCGCTGTTCAACACAGGAATTTTTCTGGTGATCCAAGTGCCGATCATGCTCGTCTCGGCGTTGCTGTTAGCGGTGGCGCTGAATTCCAAACGCTTTCCATTCCGCGATGTGTTTCGCAGTGCTTATTTTCTACCGAGCATCATGAGTTTGGTGGCGGTGGGTGTGCTTTTTCGGGTGCTGCTGAACGAGGATTTGGGTTTGGTGAATTATCTGCTGCGTTCAATGGGTCTCGAGGGCGTGGGTTGGATCACCCATCCGTGGTGGGCGAAAGTCACGGTAATGCTGATTTTAACGTGGCGTTACACGGGTTTTATGATGGTGATTTTCTTATCTGGTTTGCAGAGCATCCCCGATGAACTGTACGAAGCGGCTGAAATTGATGGCTCGAGTCCAGTGCAGTCTTTTTGGCACATCACCTTGCCACTTTTGCGCCCAACGATTTTGTTCACCACGATTCTCAGCACGATTGGTGTATTGCAAATTTTTGACGAAGCGCTGATTGTGACTCGAGGTGGACCCGCCAATGAAACCCTGACTTTGGGTTTGTACTTGTACCAAACGGCTTTTCAAAGCGTGGATTTTCATTATGCGGCTGCGATTAGTTGGGTTTTGGTGATTTTAATTGGCACGCTTAGCATCGTGCAACTGAAACTCGGGGAGCGCGAATGAAAAAGAAATTCACCATCCTCGAGACACTGGTGCTGATTGTGGTTGCGATTGGTGCAATCCTAGCGGTTTTTCCGTTCTACTGGATGTTTTCCTCGGCAACCAGACCATCGGCGGATGTACTTGGCATCCCACCAAGAATTGACATTGGCGCAGCGCTGCTGAGCAACATCCAAACCCTGATAGACAAAGGCTTTATTCGTTCGATTTGGAATTCAACTTTTATTGCTGCTATTGACACCATCGGCACGTTGCTGGTCTCGAGCATGGCAGGATTTGCCCTAACGCAGTACCGATTTAAGGGCAGGGAATTTATTTTTGTGATGTTCTTGGTGACACTGATTATCCCACCCCAAGTCACCATCGTACCGCTTTTTCAACTGATGGCAGGACAAAACCCGTTTGGCATTAATTTACTCGGCACACCGTGGGCAATTATTCTGCCTGCCTTATCCAGTTCCTTTGCCATTTTCTTCATGCGCCAAGCCTTTCAAAAATACCCGACGGAACTGACCGATGCAGCTCGAGTAGACGGCGCGAACGACTGGATTGTCTACTGGAAAATCGCCCTGCCCACCATCCGCCCAAGCCTTGCAGCACTGAGTATTTTTGTGTTCCTTGGGCAATGGAATAGTTTTTTCTTCCCACTCATCATGAACGGCAACAACACCGACGGACGCACTTTGCCGCTTGCCATCTCGAGCCTAATCGGTGAAAACGAAATAGATTACGGAGCGCTGATTGCTGGCACAGCCATTTCTGTTTTACCCGTGCTGATTTTCTTCTTGTTTGCTCAGCGTTTGTTTGTATCTGGGGCGTTGTCTGGTTCGGTGAAGGGATAGAAAAGGAAAGTTAAAAGTGTGGACTGTATCCACATTCAGCGCAAAAACTGATATAGAAATCCAAATTGACACAATGCCGTAACTTAAAATAAATATGACGAACAAAATTTCTAAAGGCTCAAGGCATCGGCAAATCAGGGAGGGGACAAGCGACCCAGCCCGTCAGGTGCGTCTTTTGGGTCAAGACAGCCCCTCCCCTACGGCTGGACACGCACTTTTCGCAGTCCAACCGTAGGGGCGACCCTTGTGGTCGCCCTTGTAGGAGGATACTTCGCAACCATGCCAAACAAGATTTCGCAAGTGCGCCTTGTCAGATTCAAAAAAAATCAATAAAAAAACTCTATTTCACGCAATACTTTCACTTTTAACCTTTTCACCTTTTCATTTCAACCTCATAGCCCAAAGCTCATAGCTCAAGGCTCATAGCCCCAAAAAGGAACTCCCATGAACAAAATCCAAAACCAAGCCCAAGAAATCCTTTCCCGCCTCACCCTCGAGCAGAAATGCGCTGCAATGTCGGGTAGCACGCCGTTCTGGAAAGGCATCGCTGATTTGCTGGCAGGTGGTGGTTACGAGAAGCACACTTGGAGCGGTGGGGTTCTGGGGCAGCCTGATGTGCCTGAGCTTCGTTTTTCCGATGGTCCTCGGGGCGTTGTGGTTGGGGTCAGTACGACTTTTCCTGTTTCGATGGCAAGGGGTGCAACGTGGGATACGAATCTCGAGGAGCGAATTGGGGCTGCAATTGGTCTCGAGGCTCGAGCCGAGGGCGCAACGTTGTATGGCGGGGTGTGTATCAATTTATTGCGACATCCTGCTTGGGGTCGGGCGCAAGAAACGTATGGCGAGGACAGCTTTATGCTCGGTGAGTTCGGGGCGGCTTTGACTCGAGGGGCGCAGCAGCACATCATGGCTTGTATGAAACACTTTGCCTTGAACAGCATGGAAAATGCGCGTTTCTCGGTGGATGTGAAAATATCAAATCGAGCTTTGCACGAGGTGTACTTGCCGCATTTTAAGAAGACAATGGAAGCTGGTGTTGCCAGTGTCATGAGTGCCTATAACAGCGTCAATGGGCAGTGGGCGGGTCACTCGAGCGAGTTGCTGCAAGGTATTCTCAAAGATCGTTGGGGCTTTCAAGGTTTCGTCACGACTGATTGGATTTTTGGAATGCGTGATGCCAAACTCGCGGCACTGGGTGGGCAAGACCTCGAGATGCCGTTTTTAATGCACTTTCATCAGCATTTATTGGGTTTGGTGCAATCGGGCGAAGTGCCAGAATCGAGGGTGGATGATGCGGTGTTGCGAATGCTGAAAATGCAGCTCACGTTTGCGAAACCCGCCGTGGATAAAAGCGTCAAAGCCTCAATTGAACACATTGCTTTGGCAAGGGAAGCCGCACATAAAAGTATTGTGCTGCTGAAAAACGGGATTCTTCCACTCGAGAAAAGCACCAAGTTAGCTGTGATTGGGCATCTTGCCAACACCGTCAACACGGGCGATGGTGGCTCGAGTCGCACCACCAGTCCGTATATCATCACGCCACTCGAGGGGGTCAATGCGGCGTTTGATGATGTGACATTTGATGATGGGACGAACCTCGAGCGCGCCACGCAAACAGCTAAAGCGGCTGATGCGGTGCTGTTGGTGGTTGGTTACACCAAGGAACACGAAGGCGAATTCTTAAGCCCTGACAGCACCAGTGGTTTGCGTTCAATGTTTCCAGCCCCAACCAACCCTGAAGATGCCACGCTTGCTCAAGCTGTGGCTGGTGGCTTGATGGCGCAATTGGCTTCCCAAGGCAGGTACGCTCGAGGTGGTGACCGCACCAGTCTGCGCTTACTACCCGAGGATGAAGCATTGATTCAAGCTGTCTCGAGCGCAAACAGCAATGTCATTGTGGCGATTGTAGCGGGTAGTGCCGTGATGATGAACCCTTGGCAGAACGCTGCCTCGAGCATCCTGATGCTTTGGTACGCTGGCATGGAAGGCGGTCATGCGCTTGCCGATGTCCTCATGGGCAAAGTCAACCCAAGTGGCAAACTGCCGTTCAGCATTGCTCAGAA
>JAAFJQ010000273.1 GCA_013298185.1 Deinococcales bacterium | reverse complement strand
CGGTCATCTTGGATACGTAGGCTTTCATCATCTTCGGCGAATTCGCGTTCATCACCGATAGCCCAACCGTTTGTGCCGTCATATGCTTCGCGCCACCAGCCATCCAAGATACTAAAGTTCAAGCAACCGTTTAAGCTGGCTTTTTCACCGCTTGTCCCCGATGCCTCGAGTGGGCGGCGTGGGTTGTTCAGCCAAATATCGCAGCCTTGTACCAAGTGCCGTGCCACGTTCATGTCGTAATCCTCGAGGAACACGATTTTGCCTTTGAGGTCAGGGTCTTGCGAGTAGCGCCAGAGTTGTTGGATAAATTCCTTACCGGGGTTATCGGCGGGGTGGGCTTTACCCGCAAAGATAAACTGCACAGGGCGCTCGGGGTTGTTGACAATTCGCTTCAAGCGGTTGAGGTCGCGGAAGAGCAGTGTAGCCCGTTTATAGGTGGCAAAACGCCGTGCAAAGCCAATCGTCAGTGCCGTCTCGGACAGGACATGGGTGCTGCCCGCCGTGTTGTTGCGCTCATTGGCGCGGCGCAGTCGGCTGCGGGTAAATTCAACCAATTTGCGCTTGAGGCTCATGCGGGCATCCCAGAGCTTTTGGTCTTCGACTTTCTCGAGTTGCCACACCTTTTGGTTCTCGAGTTGCGAATCCCAGTATTTTGGAAAAGCAGCATCGTAGAGTTCAGCCAGTTCAGGAGCCAAAAAAGTACGGGTGTGAATGCCGTTTGTGACATGCTTGATTGGAATTTCTGGGGCATCAGCGCCATCCCATAAGAAACTCCACATCCCCCTCGAGACTTGCCCATGCAACTCGGACACACCATTGGCATAACGGCTCAGGCGCAGCGCCAGCACGGTCATGGAAAATTGCGTTCCCCATTTGAGTTGCTGGGTGGCAAGGGCGAATAAATCTTCTTTTTGGATTTTTAAGGCGTTAAACCAGTATCCCAGTTCCTTTTCAATCAGGCGCATGTCGAACGAGTCATTACCGGCTGGGACTGGTGTGTGGGTGGTAAATATCCCACTGGCTGCCACCATTTCGATGGCTGGTGTCCACTCCAAGCCTTGCTCACGGAATTCGCGCAGACGCTCGAGACCAAGAAACGCCGCATGACCTTCGTTCATGTGGTACACCGTAATTGGCAACTTGAGAGCGCGAAGTAAACGCAAGCCGCCCACACCCAACACGAGTTCTTGTGCGACACGCAATTCATGACCGCCGCCGTACAAGCGCTTGGTCATGGCTTTATCGGCATCGGTGTTTTCAAAGGTGTCGGTGTCCAGCAAGTACAAGCTAATGCGCCCGATGTCCAAACGCCATGCTTGCACTGTGACAATGCGGCTCGAGACTTCGACTTTGATTTTAATCACTTCGCCCGATTCATCTCGAGCCAGTGTTAATGGTTGCTTAGATGGGTTGACGACTTCGTAACGTTCGCCCTGCCAGCCGTTGGCATCGAGTTGCTGATGAAAGTATCCATCGCGGAAGAGTAATCCCACCGAAACAAATGGCAGCCCCAAATCCGAAGCGCTTTTGCAGTGATCGCCTGCCAGCACCCCAAGCCCACCAGAGTAAATCTGCAAAGATTCATGCAAACCGTACTCCATGCAGAAATAACCAATCATGCCCTGAAAATTTGGGTGATGTTGCTTAAACCAAGTGCTGTCCAAGCTCATATAGCGGCTAAAGCGCTGCATCGTGCGATCAAGGTCAGCCACGAAATTCTCGTCTTGGCTGACGCGGTCAAAATCAGCTTGGCTGGCTTCTTGCAGCACCCGCACCGCATTGTGATTGGTGCTTTCCCAGACGCTGGGGTTGAGTTCGGCAAAAAGCGCTTGGGCTTCTGGATTCCAAGTCCACCAGAGGTTTCTCGAGATGGCTTCAAGTGCTTTGAGGTTTGGCGGGATGGTTGGGGTGACACGAATGGTTGCAATTGATTGCATAAGTTTCTCCAAGATGATGTTGACGCTGTTGACAGCATGGGTTAGAAAGCAGGTTGGGTTTTGGCGACAGCGTGAGATTATCACACCGAAAGCGTTTACGGGGTGGATTTTTGCCATATAAAGTGTGCTGCCTTTGCACCAACTCGAGCAAGGTCAAAACTTTTTTATCTGCTTAGGCAAAATGTTAAAGAAAGACCTTCCATAAACCTGATTTAATTCATGCAACACGGTTTGTTGATGAAATCACATATGCGTAAGATTTAGCTTTAAGATTGCTTGTTTTTCTCGAGATTTATAAAGTCAAAGCCTAGGGTTTGCACAAACTCGAGTCAACAAATCCATGACTCCCTATTTTGCACCTCGAGTCTGCTCATCGCTCGAGCCTCTTAAGCGCTTTGGATGCGATGATGTGCTACCAGACTTGCTGCTTTGAAGTTGGAGGCAACGGATTACCCGCTTAGCGCAGACTCCATTAAGCAATGTTATGCTTTCACCCATGAAAATTGCATTGGTCGGCTGCGGTAACATCTCGAGTACCTACCTTGAAAATAATCAGTTGTTTAAGAATTTCCAAATCACTTACGTCTCTGACCTTGACTTGCTCAGGGCGCAAAGCCAAGCGGATAAGTTTGGCATCAAAGCCGTGTCACTCGAGGACGTCTATAGCACCGATGCCGATGTGATCCTGAACCTGACCATTCCAGCCGCTCATGCCGAAGTTGCCAAAAAAGCCTTGGAAGCTGGCAAGCATATTTACAACGAAAAACCCTTAGCGGTTTCGCTCGAGGATGCAACAATCATGCTGCAAACTGCCAAAACCAAAGGATTAGCCATCGGTTGCGCCCCTGATACTTTCCTCGGCGCGGGTTTACAGACCGCTCGAGCTTTTCTCGAGTCTGGTGGTATTGGGCAACCTGTCGGTGCAAGCCTGCATATGGTCGCCACAGGACCTGATATGTGGCATCCCAACCCAAGTTTTTTCTACCAAGCTGGCGCAGGACCGCTCTTTGACATGGGTCCGTATTACATCACCGCGATGGTGCATTTGTTTGGAGCAGTGAGGCGCGTGACCGCTTTTGCCAAGCAAACTCGAGCAGTACGACATGACAAAAACGGGATTGAATTTCCTGTGGCTGTACCAACCCATATCACCGCCCTTCTCGAGCATGAAAAAGTGCTGGTGACGCTGACGATTTCCTTTGACGCGGTGCGCGGTACAAATCAAAACATTGAAATTTACGGTTCAAAAGGGGCATTGGCGGTCAATGACCCAAACAACTTTAGCGGCAATCTGCGTTACTCGGATGGCTTAGGCGAGTGGGGCAATGGAAATTGGCATGACCTACCGGTGACGCTTCCATACGCTCAAAACTCGAGAGGCATTGGATTGTCTGATATGGTGGCTGGAATCTTAGAAAAGCGCCCACACCGAGCCAGTGGCGAACTGGCTTATCACGTTTTAGAAGTCATGCACCGCATCCTCGAGTCTACCCTTTCAGATAATGCCGTGGACATCAGCTCGAGTGCCGCTCAACCAGCTTTACTCTAAATCTTCGGGCGTATTGACCATTGCCGCTGCCGTGCGAGCCACCGCCTCGAGCAGTTCTTGTTCTAAGGCTGGCTCGAGTTCTATGCTGCGGGTTGCATCAGCAAAACAAGTAAACCACGCTTTGGCTCGAGATGGCGTGATCGCAAATTTGGCATGGCGGTAACGCAACATCGGATTGCCATAGGTCTGATGATACAGCGGCGGACCCCCCAAGAAACCCGTTAAGAACGCTTCTTGCTTATTCATGGTTTCAGACAAGTTATCAGGAAACAACTCTGCAATCAAAGGCTCGGCTTTGACCAAGCTATAAAACATTTGCACAATTTGCCGCAAACGCCCAGCGCCGATTCTCGAGTACAAGGTTTCTTGGGTCGGCAAAAAATCCGTCAGGTTCACAACCAGCAGTATCAGGCTTAGACCTTGGGCTTGGTGTCCTCGAGCGGCTTTTTTGGCTTACGCAGTGGAAAAATTGCGGCAATCATGCCTAAAACCGCGCCAAGCAAGATGTTTTCCCAGAAACGAATAATCACAATGCCAATCAGGTTAAAGACATTCGCGCCAGAAAGGTCTATAAAATCAAAATCCAATGCGATTTGTTTCAAGAAAAAGCCCATCAATTGAGCGCCAATAAAAGCAAACAACAAACACCACAGAATGACTGGAGGACCCGAAATTCGTTTCCCCAAAGCCCGACGCAAGATGTACGTCGTACCGAGCGCTCCAACCAACATTAAGAATTCAATCAAAACCAGTTTCGCAACCATGCCATACAATACGCGATTTTACGGATAAGAGTTGCAAAGCAGAAGTTTTAATCCTCGAGTGCGAACGAATCCGCACCCGACGCGAAGAAAGCCTGTATATGGCACAACAACCGCGTGTTTCAATCCTCGAGTGCGAGCGAACCCGCACCCGACGAAACGCCAGAATCCCAGCCGCTTGAAACGCAGCAGTTTCAATCCTCGAGTGCGAGCGAACCCGCACCCGACCGGCTATCGCCGCGTCCATTGTGATTTCAGACGTGTTTCAATCCTCGAG
>JAAFJQ010000272.1 GCA_013298185.1 Deinococcales bacterium | reverse complement strand
AGACTATGGATTCTCTATGACCCATTTTAGAACCCGAGCCGTCCACGCTGGGCATCAGCCCGACCCTCAAACTGGCGCTCATGCCGTGCCGATTTATCAGACCAGCACCTTTGCCCTTGGCAACTTTGACCGAGGCGCGAGGCTCTTTGCGGGTGAGGAAAACGGCTTTATTTACAGCCGCATCAACAACCCCACAGTGCGGGCGCTCGAGGTCAAACTGGCGAGTTTAGAAAACGCCGAAGATGCCTTGTGTTTTTCTTCTGGTATGGCTGCCATCAGCGCTTTATGTATGACATTTCTGAAAAACGGCGATGAACTGGTTTTTATTGGACCGCTGTATGGTGGTACAGAAGGCTTTTTCCTTGATACTTTGCCGCACCTTGGTATTGTCACCATCGAAGCCAACGATGAAGCTGATCTCGAGCAGAAAATAACCAGCCGCACCAAAATGGTCTATGTTGAAAGCCCAATGAACCCGAATCTGCGAATTCTCGAGTTGAGCAGGGTAGCTGCCGCCGCGCACAGCGTTGGGGCGTTGGCTGTCACCGATAACACCTTTGCCACACCGTACCTGACTCGCCCGCTCGAGTTTGGTTTTGATGTCAGTTTGCACAGCATGACCAAGTATTTGGGTGGTCATGGCGATGCGATTGGTGGTGCAATCTGCGCCAGTGCCGAACTGTGCTTAAGTGTTCGACTCGAGGGGCTGCGGCACTTTGGCGGTTCGCTTGGCGCTCAGGAAGCCTTTTTGTTTCTGCGCGGCATCAAAACCCTGCCGCTTCGTATGGAAGCCCATTGTAGTGGCGCACAAGCCATTGCCGAGTGGTTGCAAACCCAGCCCGGCATTCTTGCCCTGCATTATCCCGGTCTGCCGAGCCATCCAAACCATGCCCTTTCCAAAAAGCAGATGCACCGCTTTGGTGGCATGGTTGCGCTTGAACTCGAGGGTGGCTTGGAGGCGGCTCGAGCCTTTTTGGACAACCTCGAGTTATTTGTTCAAGCCGTCAGCCTCGGAGATGTGGAGTCCTTGGCTTCGCATCCTGCCAGCACCACACATCAACTGCTCGAGCCAGAATTACGGCAACGCCAAGGTGTGACCGATGGACTCGTGCGGCTGAGCATTGGGGTCGAACATCCTGATGACCTAATTGCTGACCTCGAGAAAGGCTTGAAAGCAGCACGAGAAACGATGTTGGTTTTGCGGTAAACTCAGCAGCATTACCTATGCTCGAGTCAATCTTCAATTTGCTTTTGCCAATGCGCTGCGCGGGTTGTGGTCAGCCTTTGACAGGCGCTGAAAAAGGTGTGTGCAGACGGTGTTTGGCGACTTTTCAACCTGTTCTCGAGGGGAATATCCTACACTTGGGCGCTTACCAAGGAAGGCTCGAGAAGGCAATCCGAGCTTTGAAATTCCATTCAACTCGAGTGGTGGCAACCCCGCTTGGACAATCTTTGGGCAGTGCAATTCAAGCCGTTGGTTGGCAGGCTGATCTGATTGTGCCAATTCCTTTGCATCATTCTCGAGAACGCGGACGTGGTTTCAACCAAGCCGAGTTGCTCGCACAAGCCGTGGGAGCATCCCTTGGAGTGCCAATGCAAACCGCCTTAAAACGGACTCGAGCCACCAAACAACAAGCCCGTCTCGAGCGGGATGAACGCATGAAAAATCTGGTTGATGCTTTTGCAGTGGCAAAACCTGTAACTGGTCTTGAAGTCATTCTCATTGATGATGTCCACACCAGTGGCACAACCTTAACCGAAGCCAGTTTGGTCTTGATTGAAGCAGGCGTAAAGCGGGTGCGTTTAGCGGTGCTGGCTCGCGCATGAAGTAGAATCCTCTTATGCGTACCCAGATTCGTCACCTCACTGAATACAATTATCCGCAAGTTGCATGGGATTCATTCAATCAACTTCGTTTACAACCCGCCGATGATGAGTTCCAAAGCCTGCTCTCTTTTCGCCTCGAGTTAGAGCCAGATGTGCCGTTTACCCAGAACAAAGATTATTTCGGCACAACAGTCAATCATTTTCACATCCGCGAAGAACACCTGCGTTTAAGGATTGAAACCAATAGCCTTGTGGTCAAGCACCCCAAGCCATTCCCAGAAAGCGCTCCAGCCTCGAGTTTAGAAGCCCATAAAGTCGAGCAAATTGAATTTTTAAGCAATTCTAAACGCATTGCCCTTGGTACAGATTGGGCAGCCGTACTCGAGTACCCTAAGCTCCAAGCCCAACACGATTTGCTCGAGTACCTGATGGGCTTAAACGCGCATTTGAAAAAGCGCTTCACCTATCAAACGGGCGTAACCAGCGTGCAAACCTCACTCGAGGAATTCGTGGAACATGGCAAAGGAGTCTGCCAAGATTTTGTCCATGCCATGCTGGCAGTCTGTCGTTCACAAGGCATTCCAGCGCGTTATGTCAGCGGTTATGTCTACGGCGGCACAGATTTTCTTGGGGCGGATGCCACCCATGCGTGGCTCGAGGTACTGATTCCGGGTGCAGGTTGGATTGGTTTTGACCCAACCAACAATATTTTAGAAACCGAGAATCATATTAAAATTGGCTTTGGGCGCGATTACGATGATATTCCGCCCCTGCACGGTTTGCGCCGTGGCGGTGGACTCGAGCAATTGGGTGTGGAAGTGACGATTCAAGCGCAGCAGTAGGGGACGAGCTGAAGAAGGACGAAGGATAAAGGACGAAGGCTGTTTTGAGTGGCGCACTTGGTCATGGGTTTGAGTTCCGACCATTGAAATCAGAAACTTGCGTGTCTGCTTTTTTGGGATGAAAATATGTTTGAATGAGGCAATGCAAACTGTTCTGCTGCTGCCTTGTGACACCCGTCCGCCGACCCTCGAGTTACCTTTGCAACTGGCGAAAGTGGCGGGTCTCGAGATGCGTGTTCCACCGCTTTCGATGCTGAATGACCTGAACAAACCAGGGGACACGGCTGCCATCGCCGCGTGGTTGCTCGAGCAAGCCCAAAGTGCAGACGCTGCGATCATCACCCTCGAGACGCTTTGCTTGGGTGGCATGATTCCAGCTCGTCGGGTGACGGATTCACTGCCCGATGCTCTGGCTCGGCTCGAGGTGCTGCGCGAGGTCAAACGCCAAAATCCAAAGATTAAACTCTATGCGTATGGTGTGATTGTGCGCGTGGCGCATGACAATGACCCGCTCGAGGAAAAGCCGTATTACGGACAATATGGCAGCGCTTTACGCAAAGTCTCGGAGTGGATTGATCGGGTCGAGCGCGGCGCAGCCCCAGACGAACTCGAGCAAGCCAAGAAAAGCGTGCCAGAGGAAATTCTCGCCGATTGGCTTGGTACACGGGAACGCAATCATGCACTGCATCAACACGCCCTCGAGCTGCTGTCAGAAGGTATTCTCGAGCATTTGTGTCTGACTTTGGATGACACCACACCGTATGGCTTAGCGGCTCGAGACAGGCGCAGGCTTGAGGCGCAAATAGACGAACTGATGCTTTGGGAGCGAGCTGATGTGTATCCGGGCGCGGATGAAGTGGCGGCGGCGCTGCTGGCAAGGGCATTGGTTGACTCGAGTGGGCGCAAACCCAAGGTCTTTGTGCGTTACCCAAACACCAATGCCGAGCAGAGCGTGATGCTGTACGAAGACCGATTATTGGGCGAATTGGTCAAAGCCCACGTTCGTGCGGCGGGAGGTGTTCCAGCCTCGAGAGGTAGCACCGCCGACTTGATTTTTGCCGTGAATGCTCCTGCGATTCGTCAAGCCCATCGCGCTCCAGATTTTGAGGTGGTGGACACCGCCAATCGGCATTTGGCAGCCTTTATTGATGAAATCGCGGATGACTTAGAAAACAATCGTGCTGTGACGATTGCTGATGTGGCTTATGCCAACGGCGCTGAACCGCGATTTGTACAGCAATTACTGGCTCGAGTTGATTTCACGCGCTTGGCTGGTTACGGGGCTTGGAACACGGCTGGAAATTCTTTGGGCAGTGCCATTGCGGCTGGCATTTGCGCTTTGCATTGCAACGACAAAATTGCCCTAGCTGAAGCCAATTTCTCGAGACTGGTGGATGATTACTTGTACCAATCCAAAGTGCGCTCTGAAATACGAGAAGCCCTCGAGAACCCAAGCCCATTTGATTTGGGTGAACTCAAAGCTGTGGCAGAGGCAGAAATCGAAAAGCGCATTCGCCCATTGGCGTTTGAGCTGTTCAGCAAGCACTTTGCGCCGCGTCTCGAGGGTGTAGAATTGGTTTGGCATGGCTCGAGTTTGGCTTGGAGTCGGTTGTTTACTGGGGTTTTTCCGTTGGAATTCAAAAACGCAGAATGACTCGGGGCTTGATCTTTGGATTTGCCTTGAAATGAATCCTGATTTGGCAATGAATCACTGTTGGGCGTAAACGGGTCAGGCGTGCCTGACTCCTACGGTTGAGGGCATGAATTTTATCGTAGGGGCGAGGCATGCCTCGCCCTTGCAGGAGGACATTATTCTACATATCGCATCTGAGATGCAATTCTTTAGCAACCGTAAGGTGGAAAAGCAATAAGTTCACCTCGAGGTGTTTTTTGTAGTGTCCGACTGGCAAGCAATGCTGCTGT
>JAAFJQ010000270.1 GCA_013298185.1 Deinococcales bacterium | reverse complement strand
GCAAGCCAAAGTGCTTTAGTGCGCGTCAAAAGCAACGATGCTGCTAATCCAATCCGTGAAATTCTGGTCAAACTCGAGTGCAAAGACCCAAGCATCAAAATGGTGTTCGCGCCAAGCAGAATCAAGAACCTTCGTCGTGGCTCGAGTGATGAAACCAGCATTCAAATTCAGCGTGACGGTGTGAACGGCGTTATCAACATCCAACTCGAGAATCCTGCCAGTGGTTTTAGTGCCGCGCCAATCAGCATTCCAGCCGATTCCAACGAAGCGATTCTCAAAGTCAACGCTGATAGTAACGTCAACTTAGGACAGACTGGTTTGGTGGTAAAAGCCAGCAGTGGCAGTGTATCTGTGCAGCAAGAACTCAAAGTCAATGTCACAATTGCCGCAACCAAAGGCGTGTTGCTGGTGGACGACGACCAAAGCCCGAACAATTGGGACAGCACCCGCCCGAACCATCGTTCAGCATCGGACAGCACGTACCGTAATTTACTGAGCGCCATGAACATTCCATTTGACGAAATCGTAGTCACAAATCCGTTCAACAAACCCGTCAACGGACCCGACCTCGAGCAGCTGAAAGATTACAAAACCGTGCTTTGGTACACAGGTTACGAATACGACTTTGGCGCACCGAACTTGTGGACAGTTTCCACCACCGACGAAGCGAACTTACGCGCCTTTTTAGACCTTGGCAACCGCAAACTAATGGTTTTCTCGCAAACCTATGCTCGAGGCTTGAAAAACACCACCTTTGGTTCAACCGACAACGTTTTTGTCAAAGATTACCTTGGATTGGTCGGTGCAAAAGGCAATGCTGTGAGCAACAAAAGTTTTGTGGCAAGTGGCACGCTCGAGACTTCAACCGCAGGACTGAGCTTTGAAGTGGCAGCCAACAACCCGATGCGAACCGATGCCAGCATCCTCAACCCCAGCAGTGGCACAGAAGCCCTCATCAACATCCCAGCCGCAGTGAGCGGCACAAACGAAACGCAATTGGCAGCCGTAACTGGACGCAAGAAAAGTGGCATAGCCGAAAGCAGCATTGCCATGCTGATTGCCTTTCCGCTCGAGAACATCGTAGACCTTGGTGGGAACACCAAAAAAGCCTTGATGGACAAAATTTTCACCTACTAAAAATAAATAGCCTCGAGTTGCCATGCTCGAGGCTTTCAACGGAGCAAACCATGATGACCCTCCCAGAACCACTCGAGCTAGGCTGGAACATGAAACTACTTGAAAGTGCCGAAACCAGTCTCAACCACTTGCCAGACGGCAGACTCGAGATTGTAATCGTGCATGACATCCTCAAAGGCATCACACCCGAAATGCTGTTTTGGTGGTTCACAAACATTGGCGGTGAAACAACCTACCAAAACCAAGTTATCTCAAGGTATCGCCTATGGCATCCGCTAGACCACATTCACTGGGAACTTGCCAAGACTGGGCAGCACGGTCAAGCCGAAGCTGGCGCAATTTTTCGCATCGTCGAAGCCTTTGGACGCAACCCCAAGTACCAAATAGATGTCCTCGAGACAGTTGAAAAACTCGACATCACAGGTATTCGCTTATCGAACCGACGCTCTGGATTTGAAGTCTCGAACCTCGAGCATACGTTCACGCCCGTTGCTGATGGCACTTTATACCGCTCGAGAATGCTGATTGGCATTGAACACCCTTGGCTAGTGCCAAGCATCAGCAACCCCATGTTACAGCAACACGTTTTCCCTGAAGCAATGGCTCGAGCATGGCTCAAGCACAACATCGAAGAGGTGGGGAATTTTGAGTTTTTCTTAGCGAAATTGTTTGCAACTCGCCAATGAAAGCAATGGCTTGAGACTCGAGAATGTAGCAAAAACGCAATTAGTTACGAACTCCCCCCAGCGCGGAGCGCTGACCCCCTCGAAAAGAGGGGGTTCAAGGTCAAGGGTTTGGTCTTTTAAGCCCCTTCGTGGAAGGGGCTGCCGAGCGAAGCGACCCTGCCCGTCAGGTGCATCTTAGGGTCAAGAAGCGCGGCTGGGGAAGTCCGTAGGAGTTCACTTTCTGGTCAATCCCTAGAGGCGTTTGTTATGACATGGCTGTTACGTTTTATCGTTGTTCTTATCGGATTGCTTTTGTGTTAAGTTTCCAAACCCTAAAAGTCTTTGCTGATTTTGTACCGATTCAGCCCTGAGCCTCGAGAATGGCTTTGTTCAGTGGTTTGTTCTGCAAATAACTTGTGCGGTACTCTTCGGGCTGTTGTTTTGCCACTTCTTGCACCCAAGCCCGTGCCTTGGCTAAAGCCTGCGCTGCGTCTGGGTTCTCGAGGACTTGCAGCACTTGGTAATGCGTGAAATGCACTTCGGCGTTGTCCATTGCAATGGCGTAATGGGTTTCTAGTTGTGTAACAGCTGCTTGGATGGCATTCAGGGCTGGTTCAGGCTGGTTTGCTTCTAATAGCTTTTGGGCGAGACGGGTCTGACAAACAATGATGCTCGCAGGAACTTCGCGGTTGTTGCCCAGATGACTGGCTCGTTCGATCATCGGCAGGGCTGCTTCGGGCGGAAGAATTTTTGCCCATGTGGTGAGGACAATCCCCTGCTCAACAGCAGTCAGACTCGAGTGAGGTTCGATGTTCTCGGGGAATGGTTTGATTCCAAGTTCAACAAGTAAGGCTTCGCTGGATTGAAGTAAGTACAAGGCATTGATGGGATAGTTATTCCATTGCTTGGCAAGCTCAAAGTGATGCGTGGCTCTGTCAGGTTGTCCCAAATAAATGTAGCCAAGTGACATGGCTGCGTGGAGCGCTCCAGTAATTCCATTGATGTAACCAGCAAATTCCTGTTCGAGTTGCTCGAGTAAAGACACACCTTGGTACGGTTTGCCGAGCATTTGCTGGGCTGCCCAGAGGACAAGTGCGGTTAAATTGCGAAAGTCAAGCGGACCATGATACGTCTCGAGTTTTTTCCACGTTTGTTCGGCTATCCTCAAGGCAGTTTGGGCATCGCCCAATTCAAGGTGATGCACTCCAGCTCTGATCATTAATAAGGATTGAGAATGATAATCTTGTAACTGTTCTGCCAGTTCCAAAGCAGCCGTGTAATGCGGCTGAGCGCCTTCCCAGTCACCACTCATTTGCTTGGTGATACATTGCATTCGTTCGGTCAGCAATCTGGCTTCAGGCAACCCAGAATCCAAGGCTTTGCGATGAGCTTTGCCCAGTACCACAATACCTTCGTTTGCTTGCCCTTGACCAAAATGGCGCGAAGCCAAACGAATCAGCACTTCAACTTGTAAAAGCGTATCCTCGGTCTGCTGGGCTTCTTGCAAAGCCTGCTCTAAAAATTCGCCAGCGTTTTGTAAATCGCCTAATAAGCCAAAGCGATCCACACGACACAGCCAAGCCAAAGCGCGTTGGCGCGGGTCTTGTGCCGTGCAGAACAACACTTCGGTGACTGCTTCCAGTTCAATTCCTAAGCCAGCATCCCGTAAGGCTTTGGTTTGGGCAACTCGAGCTTCAAAAGCAGCTTCGGTTTGTCCTAGTTCCTGCATGATACTGGCGGCTTGGGCGTACATTTGAGCTGCGCCTTTGCCACTGTACAAATTTTTAGCAGCAGCCAGTAACCAAGGCACAGCTTTGGCTTGGTTATTCCCCTCGAGCCAATGCTGAGCAATCAAAGCAGGATTGGCATGGCGGCTCTCGAGGTACGCGGCAGTTTGAGCGTGCAGCACTTGCCCAATGGCTTGTGGGATACCACTTTGCACCGCCTCAAACAACAAATCATGAGCAAAGGCATTGCCGCGCAGCACCAACGCCGTCTCGAGTTCGGCGTGTGCCTCGGCGAGTTCCATTGCACCGCGCTCGAGGACACTGGCAGCCAATTGCAAATCAAACGAAGTTTTTGCCACAGCAACCAACCGCACCAAGTTCAAAGCGTTGCTCGAGAGGCGCTGTAACCGGCGTCCAATCAGGACTGCAACCTTTCCCTGTGGGGTCAGTCTCGAGGGCAGTCCTTGCGCCAATGTGCCTGTTTCAATCAGGTGCTTGAGTGTCTCGAGAATAAACATTGGGTTGCCGCCCGTGTAACGCTGCAAGCCCTGCACCAAGTCGGCAGAGTCCTCCAAACCTAAGCCATCGAGTAAGGTGTGAATCGCGTCCTTCTCGAGAGGCTCGAGGGTGATTTTTGCCAACACACCCGCTTCAACGCCTTGATTTAAGCCCGCTTCAATTTCGGGAAGCAACTCACTGCGCCGAAACACATTGATGATACGCGGATGATTTTTTTGTGTACTGGTGGCGAACTTGGTCATCAAATACCCTGTGGATTCTGCGGTGGCAGTATCGGCAAACTGCACATCATCAGCAACCGTTACGTAGGCTTCTCGAGCTTGTATCACTTGGCTGATGGCTTCAAAAAACCGCAGTTTTTCATTCTCCGAAGCAAGCGGCGGCAAGCTATCCTCAGAACTCAGTTCCGGCAGTAAACGCGCCAATTCACGAATTGCCCACTTTGGAATCTGCTCGAGAATCTGTGGTTCTTGGGCAATCATTTCACGCACAGCACGGGCTTGCGTGGCAAAAGGAATATCCGCATCGCCCGGACGGGCTTGGAAATGAAAAACCTTGCCTTTAGAATTAGCAAAATC
>JAAFJQ010000271.1 GCA_013298185.1 Deinococcales bacterium | reverse complement strand
AGGTTACACCCTCCAAGAAAAAATTCAAATTGCCAAGGGTTTCCGTTTGCCACGCCAAATCAAATCGCACGGCTTGGAGAATAAACTCGAGGTGACTGACCACGCGCTCGAGCGGATTGCTCAGGAATACACCAAAGAAGCTGGTGTGCGTAACTTAGACCGCATGATTCAAAAACTTGCCCGTAAAGTGGCTCGAGAAGCCCTCGAGAAACCATGGGAAGGTGTTAAGAACGTGGACGGCAAAGAGGTCGAAGATTACCTTGGTGTGCCGATGTTCGAGATTGAATCTAAAGAAAAGCAAAGCCAAATTGGTGTCTCCACAGGCTTGTACTATTCTTCGGTGGGCGGTGGGATTTTGCTGATTGAAACGCTTGCCACGCCCGGTAGCGGTAAAATCAACTTCACAGGTTCACTTGGCGATGTGATGAAAGAGTCTGTCCAAGCTGCGATTGCGTACCTTCGCGCCCATGCCACCGAGTACGGGGCTGACCCAGATTTCTATAAGAACATGGACATCCACGTTCACTTCCCAAGCGGTGCAATGCCAAAGGATGGTCCAAGCGCAGGTGTTGCGATTGCCACCAGTGTCATCAGTGCCATCACCAAACGCCCTGCTCGAGCCGACATTGCCATGACTGGCGAGATTTCGTTGCGCGGCAAGGTGCTGATTATTGGTGGAGTCAAAGAAAAACTGCTCGGAGCGTACCAAGCAGGTATCCGCAGGGTACTGATTCCCAAAGGTGATGCGCCGTACCTCAAGGATGTCCCCGAGACCATCCGCAAGGAACTCGAGATTACCTTGGTAGACGATGTGCGCGAAGTCCTCGACACCATGCTCGAGCCGTTACACCTTGTTCAAGACAACACTGTACCGCCCAGCAACAACCAGTTTGCAACGGACGAAGCCCCACCAATTGTGCCGAGCGCTATCATTACACCGCAGCCCGGTGCGTGAAAAATTTCATAGCGCATACCCCATCCTCACCAAAGGATGGGGTTTTTCATATTGCAAATAGGGTAAAGTAGCAACAGTTGCTGGTATGTCTGCCACCAGCAAGCAAAAAAACCTAAGGAGAGAACATGAATAACAGAACCAAAGCACTCGCCGCCACCTTCGCCCTAACCGCCGCATTTGGCGTTGGTATGGCACTCCAAGCCAAATTCACCGATATTCCAGCCAAACACTGGGCTGAAGGTGCAGTCACCCGTATGGTTGCCGAAGGCATCGTTAATGGCTACCCAGACGGCACATTCCGTGGTAACAATACCGTCAACCGTTACGAAGCCACCAGCATGTTTGACCGCCTGATCTCGAGCAAGCGCTTTGCTTCCCTTGAAGGCAATGCCAAAATCGCCGCCGAAGTTGGCAGCGACCTAACCGCCCTTCGGGCTGCCAGCAGCAGCAACGCTGCCACGATTGCAGGTTTACAAGCCGACATTACCGCGCTGAAAGCCGCATCGGGCAACAATGCCGCCAACGCAGAAGTCACCGCTCGGATTGCTGCCCTCGAGCAGAAAGTGGCAACCCTGAACAACACCGACACAACCGCAATCAACGACCGCATCACTGCCCTTGAAGGAAATTTCACTGAATTGGTGGAAACTGTCTCTAAGGTCGAACCAAGCAATGCCGACCTCGATGCTCGAGTCAAAGCCCTTGAAGCCGCCTCGAGCAGCAATAACACGGCTGAACTCAGCAGCCGCATTGATGCACAAAACACCCGCATTCAAAAACTCGAGGGTCAAGTCAACGACCTGAATTCAACCGTGGCGACTTTGCAACGCACGATCAACGAACGCCCAACCCCTCCAAGCACCACCACACCAACCACACCAACAACTCCAACATCACCGACAACCCCAACCGATACCACCCCGCCAGCAACCACAGCAGCCAGCAGCACCCCAGCTTTGACCATCAGCGCTGGTATTTCAACCAACCTGATTCCAAGCAGTCCATTTAATGCCCCACTCGGACTTGGTATCTACGCAGCCGTTGGTCTAAACCTAAGCGATTCATTCAGCATTCGCTTGAACGCTGACCTCTCCGAAGCCCCAAGTGCAGGCGCAAACTTACTGCTGAACCTCGGCGGTGGCTTGTACACTGGTGTTGGCGCAGGCTTGGTCTTTGGTAGCGGCTTGTACGCAGGTGGCGTTTTAGGCTTTGGCTTTGATATTGCCACAAACTTTGGTTTGTTCCTCGAACTCAACCCACGCTTTAACTTCGCTAACTCGAGCTTTGGCGTCAAAACTGCTTTGGGTCTGCGCTTAGGACTGTAAACCAGAGTAGAAAGTCAAAATTTCTGGTCACTGAAAAAACCCCTCAACTCGAGGGGTTTTTTCACAGGTGCAAAATCCAAAGAACCAGACTGCTCGAGACAAATAGGTTGTTGAGCATGACCTTGAATTTGATAAACTGTCCTTATGAGAATCCATGGGCATTTTAGATGATCCAAAAAAATTGTTGGTCATTCGTATTGTTCTTGGTATTGCCTTCGCTGGATGGTGGGGGTTTTTTATCATTTCTATGTTTTTTCGAGAACCAACCACAATTGAAATTTACAGTTTATCAAATGATGTTTCTCGAGCAAAAAACCATGTTTCGCTCTCCATTTCAAACTGCGTCAATGATTCTCGACCAAAAGGTTGTCAATTTTATATAACTGGATTAAAACCCGTAATAGATTCTTGGACTTCTGGCACACTACACATTAATAATCCATTTAACATCAACAATCCACACGATATTTACATTCGGGTAAAAGGAAAAGTAAAAGCAAGAGTATTGATCAAATTTAGAAAACAATTTTGTTACGAAACAATCATTGAAACCGCCAATGATGCCCCAATGGTATTTCGTCTACGTTGCACTCCGAACTAGACAGTGGTACGTGTAACCCGTGGTCTTCTGGTACACTGCCGCTCATGTTGGACTTAAAAGCACAATTAAAACTTGCCCTCGAGCAACTTGTTCCGCCCGAAATTGAAGTGGTGATTCAGGACACCCCGCCCGACAAACCCGGAGATTATGGTTCGCCTGTGGCGTTTTTATTGGCAAAAGCCTTGAAGCAAAACCCAGCACAGATTGCCAAAGACTTAGCCGCGAAAGTGCAATTGCCAAGCGGCGTGGCTCGAGCCGAAGCGGTGGGTCCTTACCTGAATTTCTTTGTTGACCAGAGTGCTTTTGTACAATCGGTGATCTCGAGTCGGTACACGCCAAGTCTCAAAAACCAAAAAGTGATTATCGAACACACCAGCGTCAACCCCAACAAAGAATGGCACGTTGGACATATTCGCGGGGCGTTAATTGGCGATGCCTTGGGCAAAATTTACCGCGCAGCAGGTTATCACGTCGAAATTCAAAATTACATTGACGACACGGGTCGGCAAGCCGCCGAAAGCCAATATGCGGTCAGGCATTACAACGCCGTTTGGGATGGCAAACAAAAATATGACCACTGGCTTGGTGAATTGTACGTGCGTTTGCATAGCGAATTTGATTTTAAGAAAAAAACCCCAGAAGCTCAGAATCTCGAGCCACAGATTGCCGAAGTGATTCATGCCCTCGAGCGCGGCGAACTGCGCGGGGAAATTGCTCGAGCCGTCAGCTCGCAACTCGAGACAGCCTACAGCCTTGGGATTGAATACGATTTGCTGGTTTGGGAATCGGATGTTGTGCGGGCTGGTTTTGTCGAAAAAGCCCTTGAGATTTTTGGCGCACATTTGATTGCCCCAAGCGAAGGTAAATACCTGGGTGCAAAAGGTGTGGATTTAAGCCCGTTTGTACCCGGTTTAGAAGAACCCTTTAAGGTTTTGGTACGCGGCAATGGTACATATGTGTATGAAACCAAAGACATTGCTTATCACTACTGGAAATTTGGGCTTTTTGAAGGTCTGGAGTACCAAAAATTCGAGGTGCAAAAAGTCAGTAATAAGCAACTCTGGACTTCTAGCCCAAGTGGTGAACATGAACCCGAGGGGCATCAATTTGCTCATGCTCAGCAAGTGATTAATGTTATAGATGCCCGTCAAAGTTTAGCGCAAGTCGTAGTCAAAGCGGGTTTGGGTTTAATCGCCGATGGTGTCTACGTCAAAGCCCATCATCATTTAGCCAATGAAACCGTGCTGCTCGAGGGTCAAACCATGTCAGGGCGCAAAGGGATTACCGTCAGCGCTGATGAAGTGATTGCTGAAGCCAAGGCTCGAGCCTCCCAAGCCATGCAAACCATCAGCCCAAATCATCCAAATCCAGAGTTGGTCGCACCGCAAATTGGTTTGGGCGCACTCAAATTTGCTTTTTTGAAAGCCGCTCCAGAACGCCAGATAGATTTTCGTTGGGATGCTGCCCTTGCACTCCAAGGTGATACTGCTGTGGTGATTCAATACGCCCATGCTCGTGCCAGAAAAATTGCTCGAGAATACGCGGCTAAAGGTTACACTGGCACACCAGATTTTGCTCAATTGACTGCCCTCGAGTTGGATGTCCTCAAAACCGTTGCTAAGTACCCTGAAGTCCTGACCCTCTGTACTCGAGAAAAATCAGCCCATCCGATGTGTGCTTATGCCCTCGAGTTGGCTTCGGCATTCAATGGGTATTACAACCACAAAGACAAAAGCGGCAAATCG
>JAAFJQ010000027.1:628-24828 GCA_013298185.1 Deinococcales bacterium | reverse complement strand
CCGTTGGTAAAGCCGACGCAGCCCTAGCCGCCAGCGTCTTTCACTTTGGAACATACACCGTGCGGGAAGTGAAAGAGTATTTGGCATCTCGAGGGGTATCAGTACGGTTATGAATAGGAATTTAGAAAAGCCAATGATTTTTGTTCCTCGAGCCAGATTTTGGTGTTTGAGTATGACAATTTTTTTTCTGGTCTTGTCTTGCTTAGTTTGGCTCAATGTTGTGAATATGGCATTCCCACCTCTGCTGCTTGTAGGAATTTCAGTCATCGTTCTTGTTGTATCACTTCCAACCTTTCAAACCATTAAGATTTCAGACCAGCATTTGATTTACCTATTTTTTGATGCTTCTCGAGAAATACAATTTGAACTTTGTAACAAAATATCTTTGGTTGAACAATACCTAAAACCGCGAAATTTGGTTTTGGAGTTTAAGGACAATGGTTTCAAAGTCGTACCAAAAGATTTAGAGGCACTTGTCATACCAATTATGTATTTCCATCAGCTTCAAGAAATACTTCAACTTATTGTTGAACGCACCAAAAATCGAAATCCAGAGGTCGAAATTGACCCACGCATCCTTCAAGAAATCCAATCCTAAACCGTAGGGGCGGGGCTTGCCTCGCCCAACCCGCCAAAGCCGAGGTTCTTATGCCAACCGATATATCCCCACCTTTTGCCCTCAAGTCCATCACTTTCGATGCCAACGGACTTGTTCCCGTCATCGCCCAAGAAGCCGCCACTGGACGGGTTCTGATGCTGGCATACGCCAACCGCCAAGCCCTCGAGCAAACCCTAAAAACCAAGCGCGGCACGTATTTCTCGAGGTCACGCAACGCACTTTGGGTCAAAGGCGAAGAGTCAGGTCATACCCAGACTGTTTTGTCCGTGACCCTAGACTGCGACGGTGATGCTGTGCTGTATACCGTGCAGCAAGTCGGTGATGCTTGCCATAAACCCAATCAGCATTCGTGTTTTCACAACAGTCTCGAGGGGGAATTACCCGCCACCTCGAGTTTTGGCGCAATTGTCGGCGAGGTGTACGCCACGATTGTAGATCGCATCGAGAACCCAAGGGAAAACAGCTATGTCTCAAAACTCCACGCGCAGGGCTTGGATCGCATCCTCAAGAAAATCGGTGAGGAAGCAGGTGAAGTGATTATCGCCGCAAAAAACCGTGACCACGCCGAACTGACCCTCGAGGCTTCAGATTTATTTTTTCACACACTTTGGGTCATGGCAGAAGTCGGGGTGAGCTTGGAGGATGTGCAAGCTGAACTCGAGAAACGGCATCAACCAAAGAAAACTTAAAACAAATTGTGTACCCGAGACTCATCTCTTTTTTGTTTTATCAGGGCATACTTGTGGCATGTTGAAACGTTTTTTGGTGGTGTTGTTTGTTTGCCTTTCGCACCTTGCGGTCGCTCAACCGTGGACGATTGTAGATCCAAAATTTGATGCGCTGCCCAATGCCAAAGCCCGTTTTGGCACTCGAGATGGTGCGTTTGGTGGTCAGTACGCCTACCGGATTGAAATTCCAAACACTTGGAATGGTGATTTGGTGATGTACGCCCACGGTTTTAAGGGCTTAGGACCGGCTTTGGATGCGGATTTCATTCCAATTCGGGCATGGTTTATTCAAAATGGTTTTGCTTGGGCAAGCTCGAGTTACAGTGCCAATGGTTGGGCGGTGCGTCAAGGCGCGGATGACACCAAGGATTTAGCTGAGTTCTTCTCGAGCAGCGTGGCTAAGCCTAAACGCATTTTTATTCTTGGAGCTTCGATGGGTGGCAATGTCATCACCGATAGCCTTGGGGTTTATCCAACTTTTTATGCTGGTGCAATGCCAGTATGTGGGGCGATGACGGGGCTGGAGTTATTTGATTACTTTTTGTCATATGCACTTTTAGGTGAGTATATTTCGGGCATTAACCTCGTGCCGAACACCTTAGATCCGATTGCTTTTTTCTTTCAAAAGTACTTTGCGGGTATTTTACCTGCGCTTGGACAACCAAGGGCGTACACGCAAAAAGGTTTACAATTCGATAGTGCCATCAAATACCTGTCTGGTGGTGAACGCCCGTACCGCACCGAAGGAATGCTGGTGGAAACTGCGCCAAATGTCAATTTTTACAGTGCTTGGTTCAGTGGCGGTGGGCTTGGCGTGATCAATCACAACACCACACAACAAGTCACCACCAACGTTGGACTCGAGTACCGCATTGATTCTCATTTGGGTTTGGATGCAGCCACATTGAATAAAGGCATTCGCCGCGTGGCTGCCAGCCCAGACATACGCGAGCTAGGACCGCGTTATTGGTATGGCATCCCCAATGGCAGAATTGTTGTGCCAGTCATGAGTTATCACACCACAGGTGATGCTTTTGTGCCGGTCAACATGCAGATTTCGTATCGTAAAAAAGTCGAGGCTCGAGGTTACGGCGATTTTCTAGTGCAGCGTTTTGTGCGCCGCCCTGGTCATTGCCAATTCACCGATGCTGAAATCATTGAAGGCTTTACTGACCTTGTGAAATGGGTGGACACAGGCAAAAAACCCGAAGGTGAAAATGCCTTAGGCGACCTAAGCAATGTTGGTCTTCGTTGGACCAAACCTTTGCGCGATGATGACCCAGCTAAGAAATAGGGAAAAGAGGAAAGAGAAAAGAAAGAGCAAGGGTGGGCTTTACCCACATCATGCGCTTTCATTCGGTAGGCAGAGACAAAGCCTAGCCAACGAAAAACTCGAGCTATAAGTCATTTTGAGCAAAGGTAAAAGTCTAATGGGTTTTACTTTTACCTTTTGCCTTTTACCTTTATACTGCCCCTATGATTACTGCGATTGTTTTGGTTCGTGCCAGCCGTGATTCGATTCCCGAAACCGCTCAGGCTTTGGCTGCCATGAAACACGTTGCCGAGTGCTATAGCGTGACGGGTGATTGGGACATTGCTTGTATTTTGCGCTTCCCACAATTTGAGGATTTAGACGACATCGTCACCCAAGAACTGCGTCGAGTACCCGGAATCGAGCGCACCCAAACCATGTTGGGCTTCAAAGCCTATGCCAAGGATTTACTCGATCAAGGTTTTGGCATTGGCATGGATGAAAACGGTGTTTAGCAAGTCTATTCTCGAGAAATTCGTCCAAAACAATAAAGCCAGAAGCTAACAATTAGCAGCCAGAAGCTAAAACCTACATCACTTGCAGCAGCGCATATTTTAAGTAACGACTCTCGGGGAAATTCAGCACCTCGGGGTGACAGGCAGCTTGGCTGCGACGCTCGAGAATCCTGACCATGCGCCCAGCATCGGCGGCGGCATCCTCGAGCATGGTGTAAAAATCAGCTTCGGAAACATGAAATGAGCAACTGGCAGTACCAAGAAAACCGCCTGGCTCGAGCAGTTTGAGGCAGCGCAAATTCAGTTCTTTGTAAGCTCGGTATGCCCCATCTAAATCGCGGCGGGCTTTAGCAAGGGCGGGTGGGTCAAGTGAAATCGTGTGGTAACGCTCTTTGGTGTCTTTGGCGTGTAGCCAGTCAAAGGCATTGGCTTCGGTGAAGATCATGTTGCTTAGGTTGTTGAGTTGAGCGTTTTCCTCGGCGCGTTCCAGGGCAGCGGCGCTCGAGTCTATACACTCGACTGAATCGCAGACCTTAGCAAGGTGCAAACCAAAGCTGGCATGGTAGGAAAAAATGTCCAAAGCTCGTCCAAAAGCCACTTCGGACAGGGCAGCGCGGTTGTCGCGTTGGTCTAGGAATGCACCTGTTTTCTGTCCACCCCACGGGTCAACGCGGTACACAATTTCAGCTTCATGGGCATCTATCCATTCGGGGACTTCGCCATACAAGACCTCAACTTTGGAATCCAAGCCCTCAAGCGCTCGGGCTTTGGCATCAAAACGCCCTAAAATCCCGCGCAGCTTGTACTCGCGTTTAAGGACCCGCAAGATGTCTGACAGCATTGGCTCGAGGGCAGCGCAGTTTTGCTGCATCACCAAATAATCGCCGTATTTGTCAATGGTTAAACCGGGCAGTCCATCGGCATCGGAATGCACCACGCGAAAAGAATCACCGTTGATGTGCAGAAAACGCCTGAACTCTATGGCTCGCTCGAGACGCTGCAAGATGTTGGGGCGCACTGAGCCTTTGCTTAAAAAACGCACCGTGATTTCAGAAAGTGGATTGACGGCTGCCCAGCCAAGGTGATTGCCACGGATGTCCTGCACATCGTCTATGCCAGCCGATTCTGGAAGACGGGCAATGTCAGATTTATAGACCCACGGATGCCCAGTGTCATAACGGCTTTTACCTCGAGGTGCAAGAACAACAGTCATGAAAGTAGTCTATCACTCAGCCATTGCAATAAACAGCAAAATTAGGGTTTGCCCGCCTAAACGAACCCAATCGCTTAAGTCACCTGTTTGATACAAATCCAAGCTGCGCCGCGCAGCAAAAATCATATCGGCAACCACAGCAAAAGACAGACCTGCGGCTGGCAGAATAAAGAGTTGAGCGTACATTCCACCCCAACTGCGCCGTGCCAAGGTAAAGAACAAGTAACCAATGGTGCTGGACATGCCAACCAAAAGCACATCGAGCAAATACGTGAACTGAGCAATGCTGTTGGTGGCTTCACGCCAAGTGGCTTGTCCAAAAACCAAGTAGTAAACCACTGAAATCAGCAAGCCAAAGGCAATACTGGCAATCCATTGAATTGTGACTGGGCGTTTGGTCAGTTCTGCCAAGAACAACAAACCTGTAATGCCTGCGGCAATAAAAAATCCATACGCAACGTAGTACCACGTATCAGCAAAACCGAGTGTATCGGCTGGTGGATACACCTGATACAACACATCGCCAAAAAAGTGAGCGCCATAGCCAAAGCCAAGCAAGGTGGTGAATGAACGCGCAATTCCTTCGCCGCGCCGACTGAGGAACAACAAGAACAGCGTTAGAAAAAAAGTACTAATGGCTACGCCCCAGCCCCTTTGACCTTGCAAGCTCGGGGTGAGGTTTAACCAAAGCCAAGCTGCCCAAACAACTGCAATTGCACCATATGCGATTTTCATAGTTCTCCAATTTCAACTTTTAAGACGATTGCCCAATTCTATTTTCAAAGTCCAAGACCACACTCGAGCCAATTTTTTGCAACCGTGATTTCAGTTGTGTCACAAGTTGTTGCTCTGGAATCCCACGCAATTCGGCTTTGGTGGCTTGCATCACCGCTGAGGCTTCCAAACCCAAATAAGAACGAATTAAGGTTTCAAACTGACCAAAAATCAGGTCTTCTCGAGAAGTCGGTATTTCCTGAGTCATCCGAGAAGATAAAATCGTTGTGGATTTTGCATTTGTTTCAATACTTGGCAGTTTTGTTTCCTGCCAAGCAATTTTGGTACAACGGTAACGCAGTGGGGTTTGAGCAAGGCTTTGAGAGCATTCAAAATGCCCTTGCATCATCCGTACACAAATACTTTGAATACCCAACTCGAGCAGCACCGCTCCATCGAACAATTGGAGTTGTAGTGTCTCTACAAGGTTTACCTGACTGAGGACCCTCGAGACACCTGTTTCAAGCACTTCACCTGCCACAGCCGCCAGCAGTAAGCACTGCGAAGCCCGATCCAACGGGTAAAATTGCACATCAAAGCGCTCTGAGGCTAACACCGCTATAGCGGCTTGGTTTTCTTGCCCTCGAGCCGTTACATAAACCAGTTCCCCCGCTTGGTAGACACCTCGAGCCAGATGCTCACCATTGCGTTCTAAGACCAATAAACCATTGGTCAGTTGGGCTTGATTGAACTGATTCCAAGCAGTACCTTGGGCAATTGGGATGACTTGGCGTTTACGGCACAAAGCACGCCCGATGGACGCAACCAACTCAAGCCTCGAGACGTCTGACATTGCCGCCATTCTACACAAAATTTTGTTTAGGACGGGTTTTTTTTAGTACACTGAATCAAGGTATTGCTAACAATGATAACGAAAGCAAACCGACAATCCCAATATGAGTAAACTCACTTTCTCTTGCAATTCCCAATACAGATAAAATCAATATAGCCTCCACCAATCGATCTTCAAATCCTCAAATTAAAGCGGTTGTTTGGTTTTGGTTCAAAAGCCCTGTGCAAACCGACCAACTTATAGTACAATCCCAAAGCCCGTTAGTCGGGGAATCACCTCGGCACACCCCAATACAAGGGGGAGGGAAGGAGTTTTTATGGCAAAAGATGGTCCACGCATTATCATCAAAATGATGTCCTCGGCTGGAACTGGTTACTTTTACGCTTCCGAAAAGAACCGTCGTAACACCACGGCGAAACTCGAGCTGAAAAAGTACGATCCTGTCGCTCGTAAACACGTTACTTTCAAAGAACAGAAGATCTAGTATGGAATACTTTCGCGAAGCATGGGAAGAACTCAAACGCGTCTCCTGGCCCACCCGCGAGGAGGTGCTGCAAGGCACACAGACGGTCTTGTTGTTTTTGTTGATTATGACCTTGCTGTTCTGGGTGATGGACACGGTTTTCCGCGCTGGTCTGACCAACGGCTTATTCCGTTTGGCATCGGGGGGTTAAATGGCAATTGAGTGGTACGCCGTTCACACCTACGTCGGACAAGAAGACAAGGTTTCCACCAATGTCGAGCAACGCGCTCGAGCTTTGGGGATGTTTGGTAGTAAAATTTTTCAAGTCCTAATCCCCACCGAGGAATCCACCGAAACCGGTAAGATCGGTAAGGACGGCAAAAAACTAACCGAACGCAAAAAAACCTATCAGGGTTATGTCTTTGTGCAGATGGACGTGGTTGACCCCGAAGAACCCGATAAGCTCAACGAAGCATGGGAAACCGTGCGCGGCACGGCTGGTGTGACTGGTTTTGTCGGCACGAAAAACCCGCAACGCCCAAGTGACCTTTTTCCACTGACCATGGACGAAGTCAATAATCTGCTGAAGCAAGTCGGCATCATCGAGCAAGTCAAAGTCAAGAAAACCACCACCAAAGTCATGTTCAAAGAAGGCGACCAAGTCAAAGTCACCTCTGGTCCATTCTCTGATTTTACTGGTGTGGTTTCCGAAGTCAACAGCGAACGCAGCAAGCTCAAGGTGCTGGTCAGCATCTTTGGACGCGAAACCCCAGTTGAACTCGAGTTCGCCCAAGTCGCAAAAAGCTAGTAGCTGCTGGTCATTAGCTGTTAGCTTGTATGCTCCAAGTGCCATTTTGCAAGTATGTTTTTAGGTTTTAAGCTAGTCGCTAGAAGCTAGTGGCTGGTCGCTCCACCAAGTCTTCGCGTTAAGCACCCATGCTCGAGCCAAGTCTCGGGTAGCGGGGAGCGAAGGAGGAATTTATGGCAAAGAAAGTCACCGGTTTTGTGAAGCTCCAGCTTCCAGCAGGTAAAGCAACACCCGCCCCGCCCGTCGGTCCAGCTTTGGGTCAGCACGGCGCAAACATCATGCAGTTCTGCAAAGATTTCAATGCAGCCACCGCCAACCAAGGCGATGCGATCATCCCAGTGGAAATCACGATTTACGCTGATCGCAGCTTCACCCTTGTTTATAAAACCCCACCCATGAGCTACTTGATTCGTAAAGCATCTGGTATTGCCAAGGGTTCAGGCACACCCAACAAAGCCAAAGTCGGCAAACTGAGCTGGTCACAAGTTCTCGAGATTGCCAAGACCAAAATGCCAGATTTAACCGCTGCTGACCTCGATGCCGCCGCCAACACCGTGGCAGGCACAGCTCGTAGCATGGGCGTAACTGTTGAAGGGAGACCAGCATGAGCGGCAAGCGTTATAAATTACTGGCTGCCAAAGTAGACAGCAGCAAAAACTATGAAATCAGCGAAGCCGCAGCTTTGGTAAAAACCCTCGCCAGCGCCAAGTTTGATGAAACCGTCGAAGTTCACGCCCGTTTGGGCATTGACCCACGCAAATCCGACCAGAATGTGCGCGGTACTGTGGCATTGCCTCACGGCACAGGTCGCACCGTGCGCGTACTTGCACTGACCAAAGGCGATGGCATTCCAGCCGCCGAAGCAGCTGGCGCTGACCATGTTGGCGGCGACGAACTGATCGCTAAAATCGTTGAAGGTTGGCTCGATTTTGACGCAGTGGTTGCCACACCAGACATGATGGCAGCCATTGGTTCAAAACTGGGTCGTATCCTCGGACCTCGTGGTTTGTTGCCAAACCCAAAGAGCGGCACGGTTGGTGTCAACATTGGCGACTTGGTCAAAAGCCTGAAAGCTGGTCAGATTGAATTCCGCAACGACAAGACTGGTGTGGTTCACGCTCCAATTGGCAAGGCTTCGTTTGACGCGAGCAAGCTCGAGGAAAACCTCAAAGCCTTCCAAACCGCACTCGAGGCTGCTAAGCCCGGTGCTGCCAAAGGTGTTTTTGTCAAGAGCTTGTACCTGACCACCACCATGGGACCCAGCGTTAAAGTGGCCACCCTCGGCGCACGCTGAACAAGTGCAGCATTGGCGCACGCCGAACAAGTGCAGCATTGGCGCACGCCGAACAAGTGCAGCATTGGCGCACGCCGAACAAGTGCAGCATTGGCGCACGCTAAACAAGTGCAGCATTGGCGCGAGCTAAAATCATGTCTAATAAAAAAGACGGGCATAAACCCGTCTTTTTTATTAGACATCAGGCGAAAGTCATTGCATTCCGACTTGTGGGCAGGGCGAACACTCCGCCACCCACGCTTTGCGAGGTCTAACCCCGTAAACGCGGGGTGCGGTGGTTCGCCCCTACCAGACAATGTTTTTCGTAGGGGCGATGACAAGCATCGCCCGTGGCGACATTGAATTTGGCTACTTTTGCCCGAGGTCTAATGATGTAGCTGATTTGACAATCACAGCAATTCGTCTGCCAGTGCCAAGGCATCTGCCCAAGCCAGTGCGGCTCGAGGATCGCGGACATCAGACACCAAACAGCCTTGCATGGCAGCCTTCTCGAGGGCAGCATAACGGCGCATCTGGGTTTTGAAATGTGGAAAGTTGAAGTCGGTTAATTTTTGTATGGCGCGGCTGGCATCTTTGCTGGGTGGCGGTGGGGCTAAGGTCAAGAGCGCCCTGTATGGCAGACCAGTTAATTCTGTTTGTAAGCGCGGCATTGTCTCGAGCGCCAAAGCACTTGGACTGCACGGCACGATCAGTAAATCGGCTTTGCGGGTAAATTCATCAAGGGTTTTGGCTTTGGGTTGCGCTCTGGTATCAAAAATCGTGTACTCGTACTTTTTTGGTTTGGCATCTTCGGGCAGCACCACATCAAAAGGCAGCCCCGCACCTCGAGCCGCCCATTCAAAAGCACCTTGGGCTGGGTCGGCATCTACCAATAAGGTTTTACCACGCTGCGCTAAAACCCCTGCCAAATGAATCGCGGTGGTGGTTTTACCAACCCCGCCTTTGAGACTGACAACAAGTAGCCGCATACAGGGCAGTGTAACTTAATTGCTTGGTTTTTTCACTCGACAAAGCCCAAGAATATAGTAGACGCTACTCGAGGCTTCTTGGTTACTTTGAGCATGAGCTTGGAGTTTCTGCCAACTTTGCCACTCGAGGCTACGAGCCGCAGCTCGGGTTGTGCCTAAGAAGGTACTGACTTCGCGTAAAGTATGGCGATGCCCGTCCACCAAGCCACTGCGTAAACGCAGCACCATTTGTTCGTTGCTGCCTAGCACCGCAAAGGTTTGCTCGAGTTCACTGGGTTGCGGGGTCATATCCTTATTCTCCATATTTTCATGGGATTGATGTAAGTCTGGTTCACCAAGTCGTTTCACAACAGACAGAATCATGACACAATACTGTATTTTTGGTGGTGCTACACCTTACAGCTATACCTCTGCTTTGGTTGTGCTTAAAGATAATCTTTGGTCAGTGCCTCAGCTGCCAGTTTGCCTGAAAGCATCACCAGTGGTAAGCCACCACCAGGATGAGCGCTGCCCGAAGCCAAGTACAATCCACGCACGGTTTGGCTACGGTTTTGAGGGCGCAAGAAAGCACTGGAAATGGTGTTGCTGCTGCTGCCATAAATCCCACCACGATGGGTGAAGTAGCGCTGCTCGAGGTCAGTTGGGGTGATGAGATGCTGCACTTCAATCCGTTCTCGGATGTCAAAACCGCGTTTGGCGAGTGTCTCGAGGATGAGTGTGGCATACTTTGGGGCTTCTTTCTCCCAATCCACCTTGCCTGTTGGTGGGGCATTGACCAGAATAAACCAGTTCTCGCAGCCTGACGGCGCTTGGGTTAGATCGGATTTGCTCGAGATGCACACATAAATTGTTGGCTCAGAAGCAGGTTGAAGCTCGGTAAAAATCTGCTTAAATTCGGCTTGGTAATCGGCACTAAAAAAAATGTTGTGATGCTCCAAACCAGTGGTTTGACCACGCACTCCAAGCAGCATCACAAACCCAGAAATGCTCGGCTCGAGTTTTTGTTTTCGTGGATCAAGGTTTTTCTCGAGCAAATCTTCATACAAATGAGCTGCATCGGCATTGCAAACAATTGCATCGCACAGCAGAATTTCGCCATGCTCGAGCTGCACCGCTTTGACAATGGCATTCTCGGTCTGGATGTTCTGCACGGTGCAATTGAGCCTAAATTCCACTCCCAATTTTCGAGCCAGTTGCTCGAGGGCTTGGGCAATGGCATACAAGCCACCGCGCACATACCAAGCACCAAACGCATACTCAGAATACATGACTGTACTCAGCGTCCCGGGAGCGCTGTACGGACTCGAGCCTGTGTACGTGGCATAACGCCCAATAAATTGCTGTAAGCGCGGGTCTTTGAAGTAACGCTTAGCTAAGCCATGCAGCGTCGGCAGCGGTAACAGCGCCGTTAAATCCGTCCACGGAATGCCGTCCTTGATAAAATCCAGCGGACTCGAGATACTGCTTTCCAAAAATGGCTTGCGACTCCCACGCCAAGCCCTTGCTGCATGACCAAAAAAAGCATTGAAATCCTCGCCTGACCCAGGGCTGAACTTTTCTAAGTTCTGCATCATGGTTGGCATGTCAGCACTTGTGTCAAAACCCGTGCCATCTGGGTAAATATACCGACACACAGGCTCGAGACGAATCAGCTCGAGCCAATCGGATAATTTTTCATTTGCAGCCGCAAATAAATCCTCAAAAACATATGGCAATGTCACCAAGCTGGGTCCTGTGTCAAAGCGGTAGCCAGCATCCTCGAGCAGGTTCAGTTTACCGCCGACCTTATCTAAGCGCTCGAGAACTTGGACTTGAATGCCCTTGGCAGCGAGGCGAATGGCAGCGCTTAAGCCGCCGACTCCTGCGCCGATGATGATGGTTTTCATGTTTGAACCGCCAAAAGACTAAACATCAGAACAAGTGTAACACTACCTCCCCTCCGTCTCGCTGCGCTCGCCACCTCCCCAAATGCTTAGGCATTTGGGTGAGGTGGCAGCCGAAGGCTGACGGAGGGGAGATCCTAGCCCCGCTTAACACCAAGTTCTGCCAAAGCCCGCTCCACTGCCCCAAGCTCCTCGAGAACCACCCGATTTTCAAACCGAATCACACTCACCCCATGTCCCTCGAGAACCGCTGTGCGAGCTTCATCTTTGGCTAAACCCTCGGCTGTGTAATGCTGAGCGCCGTCAAGTTCAATCACCAAATGCAGCTTGGCACAGTAAAAATCCAAGATAAACCCAGCCAGAACATGTTGCCGCCGAATTTTTGGTTTACAAAACCGCAAATGCTCGTACCAAAGGCGCTCTTCGGCTCGAGTTGCATTTTTGCGTAAGGCTCGAGCCACTGGTGTAAGGTTTGGCATACGAGTTGGCTCGAGGTTATTTGTTTGGTGGCGTTGGATTTGATGGTGTGGGTGGTGCTGAGGGATCAGTGGGCTTTGGATCAGCTGGTTTTGGGTCTGTCGGTTTTGGGTCTGTCGGTTTTGGTTCTGTCGGTTTTGGATCAGCTGGCTTGGGTTCTTCAAGTCCTGGTTGCTTTCCAAACTCGTAGTTCTTACTTAAAATTTCCAAGTCAACTGAATCCACTTTGCCATCGCCGTTAAAATCGCCTTTGATACCACCTGCGGTTTGGGTTTTGCCAAACTCGAGGGCGAAGAGTTCAAAGTCATCAATGTCTACTTTGCCATCGGCGTTCATATCACCATTGGGGGCGTATTGTTGACGCAATAGCAAAATGTCGTTGTCGCCTAGGCTGCGTTTACCTTCCCAACTTGGCTCGAGCGGTAAACCCAAGCGCAAACCTGTCTCGAGCAGCAAAGCACTTTCTAAGTCTGGGGTTTCTGGGTTGATGCTGACCACCGTACTGATTTTGCCATCTGCGCCTGTCTCGAGGATCGTGCGGGTTGCAAGGTCTGGGTTCATTTCTGGGTCTTGTGCATTCCATTTGAACTGCACAGGCGCACCTGCTTTTGGTGCATCTATTTTCAGGGTGCTGCTCGGCACGGCTTGCCATTTGCCAAAGGCTTCGCGTACCAATTTTTCAAAGTTATCAGGAGCGCCGTCTTTGATGACGGTGTAAGCAAATGGAGCAGCCAGGGCGAGGGAAAAGAAGGCGAAGGGCAAAAAGCGAAGGGCGAAGGCTCGAGGTGTGGTTTTTTGGTGGACAGAGCTTAACCTACTTTTCTCTTTCCTCTTTTCTCTTTTGCCTCTCATCTCACCACCCCCAGAATTTTTTCAACAGCAGCGATAAAACCTGCGCGGTTGGTGGGTTTTCCTTCGAGTTGTACAGGTTTTTTGTTGGTATCCAGCACTGTTTGTCCCTCGAGTTGGTATGCGCCTTGGGCAAAACCAACGATTGGGCTGTCAAAGTTCTTGGTGTAAAGCAGCAAAATCCATTCTTCGCCAACCTTAAAGCTGGGGGCTGCCTCGAGACGAATTTTTTCATTGCCGTAAATTGCAAAACTTGGGGTTTCAGAGGATTTGGGTAGTAAGCCTTCGCCGCGCCAGTATTGTTTGGTCTCGAGTACGTAGACTGTCCATGGGCGCTTGTTGCGTTCTTCACGTTTGACTTCTTTGATGGTAGCCCGGACGATCACTTCGGCTCGCTCGAGTTGGGTTTCTAAGGTCAGTTTGGGGTAGGTGGTGGCGAGGGCAAGGGAGAGGCAAAAGATAAAAGGTAAAAGGTAAAAGAAAGAACGCTTCATTTTGGTTCTCCTACAGGTGGGTTGGCTGGGGTTGCCGGAGTGGTTGGGGTGCTGGGCGTGGCTGGGGTGGCTGGTTTAGGTAACTCGAGGGCAGCTTTGGCGAGGATTTCTTTTTTGGCTCGGAGTTCAAAACCGATTTTGCCTTCTAATTTACTGGGCTTTGAAAGTGCCAGCACCACATAAAACACTGTGGCAGGGCGGACACTGGGTATAAATTCAGTCAATGCGGCATCTATTCGCAGCACACTCCCCTCGAGCTTTGATAACATCAATGGTCTGCCCGCACTTGGCTCGAGGCGTTTGAGGCTTGCACCTGCGGGTAATTGCATAGCAACCCGCATCGAACGAACGTTCTTAGGGATTTTTAAGACAAACGGTATTCGCACTTCGCTTTGCACTTGGGTTGGCGGAGTGTTCCACTCGAGGCTGGGTGGTGGTAGGTTTCGCACCTCGAGTTTGAGGTCTTGGAATTTATTGCTGTTGCCTGAATCCAGAATTTCAATCGTGAATTCAAAACTTTTTTGTTCATTGATTTTCAAAACCAGTTTGGGTGTGCCAAGCAACCTCGAGCCTTGTAAGTTAATCCCGTCAGGCAATTTGCCTTTGGAAACCCGCAGTGTATAAGCGCGTTGTCCACCAGTAACCCGAATTTCTTCGTTATACGGCTCAAAGTTGTACGCCACCGTCAGTGCAGGGTTGACCACGGTGATCTGATTGGCTTTGTTATCAGCTTGGTTTGTCCCACATGCCAATAAGCCCAATAACAGCACTGCCGAAAGCACCATTCGCATGGTTGGTAGTCTAAAGAACTTTGATGAGGAAAACGGTTATGGGCTATGGGCTATGGGCTATGAGCTATGAGCTATGAGCTATGAGCTATGAGCTTTGAGCTTTGAGCTTTGAGCTTTGAGCTTTGAGCTTTGAGCTTTGAGCTTTGAGTCGTGGGTTTGCTTTTTCCTCATAGCTCATAGCTGCTTTTTCCTCATAGCTCCGCTTTTTCAATCCTCGAGTTCGCTTAAGCGGCGCAGGTCTGACCAGCCGTAGGTTACTTCACCGACGCTGGATGCTCCGACGGTCACGGGGTGAAGTCCTAGATCTTCGGCACCCATGGCGATGTACACCCTCGGGGTGGGGTTGCCAGAGCGTAAACGTACCAGCATCGAGTTTAAACCGAGTTTGACCAAGCCTTTGGCAACGGCTAAGAGCAGTTGCTTACCGACACCTTGCCCTTGGTAGCGCGGCAAGACATACAAGGAGTACATTTCAGCTTCGATGGTGGCATGACCGCCCCATTCTGGTCCACCTGCGGCGAAACCAACGACTTCACCGTTTTCTTCGGCAACATATGCCACTTCGTCGCCCCATTCTGCGCCCTCGAGGAAGTGCTGCCAGCGTTGGTCGCCGCGCGGTTGCAGTAAATCAAAAGCAAAATCTGGCACCAAGCTCGAGAACAATGCCCTCCAGCATTCGAAATGCACTTGACCTATGGCTGGGATGTCGTTTTTGGTGGCGGGTCGAATTTTCATCGCTGTGTCTAGTCTAACTGATTTTTTCTGGGCGTGTACAGGAAAAATTTTGGACGTGTTGGTTTTGCTGCACATGTCCTCGTTTGACAAGGTAAGATATAAACCATGAAATGGCTCGAGGTGACAGTTTGAAACTGGCAATTGCGGATTTACATGGGCGGGCGGATTTGCTTGAGGGTTTACTCGAGCGTGTGCCTGCCGATACCACTTTTGTTTTTTTGGGTGATGCAATTGACCGAGGTCATCGTAACCGTGACACAATTCGTTTGCTGACTAAACTCGCTGACGATGGGCGCATGACTTTATTGCGTGGTAATCATGAAGCGATTGTTCTCGAGGTGGATGAATGCTTTGATCGTTTTAAGCGCGAACCCACCGAGTTGCGCCGAGGCGACGCTTTGCTTTCGATGCAGAATTGGATTCAAAACGGTGGCGACACGGTGATTATCGAGTACGGTGGCTGGGATTCTGGCGGTCCAGCAGATGCGTTTGGTGATTGGGGTTTACCGCCAGAACTGATTGATTATGCCAATCGAACCGAGTACACCTACCGTCATGCTGGTGGTGAAAAAGGCGATCTTCTTTGTGTTCACGCTGCGCCAACCCAAGTCAAGGGCTATCGCAGCTTAGAGGACAGCATGGTTTGGGCGCGTCCTGAAGATGGTCCTTTTGCCTTGCCTGATGGGGTGCTGCTTTCCATTCATGGGCATACACCTGTTCGCGCCCCAACGCGGATTGGACAGAACATCTTTATGGACTTAGGTGCAAAGTGGACAGGGCATTTGTGTACCTTAGACTTGGACACCATGAAATTCACCACTTACAAAGGGCTTGGCGAGGATGTCCTCGAGAACCTACCTGTGTTTGAAGCTGTGGCAGGGATTGAAGCTGTGATGCTCGAGTTTGATGTGGTTGAACTTTAATTCTTCCTCATCTGCTTAAAACCACGACCTTGTATCTTGAAACCATGAAGCGCTTCTTTGTGTTCTTGTTTTTTGGTTTGGCTTTGGCTGCCCCAAGTGGCGCGACTCTCAAGTCTGGGGTCTTTTTTGCAGCAGCTGGCACGGATGCCAAAGTACGTTTTGAATTTAAGTTCGAGCCGAATTTGCTCTTTAACCGAGCCGGCTCGAGCAACCTGAGCTTAGAAACGCCTTGGAACAAAAAACCAATTGAACTCGAGTTGCAAAAAGGCACACCATACAAGGATGCACCTGACGAGTACCACACTGCGCTTGAGCCTGTCACAGCTTTGGTGCGTGTGCCAGTTGGTACAAAGGCTGGAACTTACCCAATCAAAATCAGTGCCGAAGTGTTTTTGTGCGATAACCTAAGCAAAGTTTGTTACATTGACCGCGCCTCTGGTTCGCTCGAGGTTCGGGTTGGGACTGGCAAAGATCTTCCAATGCAAATTGAGTTCTCGCGCCCAACCAGATGAGTGAGCCACTACCCAACCAGATGACCGAGCCGCTACCCAAACCACTCAAAGTTGGTGAATTGCGCGAGCAAATCTGGTCTGAATTGGTACGCCAAAATGCAGCTGCCTTTCCACTGCCGCCACATGGACATAATCCCAATTTTAAGGGCGCTCGAGCTGCTGCCAAAACCTTGTTGAAGCATCCGCTGTTCAAAACCGCCAATGTGGTGCTGGTTGGCATGGAAGCTGCGCTGCTGCCATTGCGCAGGATGCTGCTCGAGGCTGGTCAAACCTTGGTTGTGCCGCACCGCACCAAAGCCAAGACATACTGGAAATTGCAGGGCGTGGATAAATCAGCCGCTCGAATTGAGAACTTTCATTTGTTCGGCACGAACACCACACTCGAGGTGGTGCAGTTGGTGGTGCTTGCCAGTGTGGTGGTCGCCGAGAACGGAGCGCGGTTATCAAAAGGCTTTGGTTTTGGGGCTAAAGGCATGGATTTACCTGTGCCGAGCTTAACAATAGCCCATCCAAAGATGGTGTTGCCGCGCCTCGAGGTCGAAGCAGATTCTTGGGTCGAGGCATTTGCCACACCTGATAAACTTTCATTTTGTAGTCCTAAGGGGTAGAATAGCCTATGCGTTTAGATGGGGCGGCAATCGTATCTGGGGAAAACCGCATTGCGGTGACGGCGGGTTGGATTATTGGGGTTCACCGTGACCGCCGCAAATCCAAAGGTGAAGTTCGGGTTGGCGATTCGGCGCGTCGTCGGAAACCACCGAACGAAGTAGCGGATTTGGTCGGCACTGGGCGTTTATGGGTGGCTCGAGGTGAATTCGAGATTTTAGAAACCGATGCCAGACGCCATGCCAAAGGTGTAACCATGCGCCTTGTGGTCGGCGAACTGCTGATGTACGTGGTTTCTTTGACGCCGCTCGAGTTAGCCGCCAAGGGTTCAATGCGTTGGGCTTTCCGAGCGCTTTTTGTACCTACAGACGCTCAATTGGGGCGTTTACCCGTCGAAGAACTGACCCGCCCAACCTCGAGTACCATCGAAGAGCAGGCTTTTTATGCTTCGCAGCAACCCGTTGCACCTAAACCAGTTGCACCTGTCGCGGCTGTGGTAGCACCGGTGGCTGCCGCCGTGGTTGGTTCAGAAACGATGTTGGCTCCACCGCCCATGCCTGCTAAGCAGCAAATCGAATTGCAGTTGAATTTTGATGACCCAACAGACCCACCCGCTAAACCCGATAACACCGAAAAAGCGGCGTTGCTGGCGTACCTGCAAAGTCTAGCTTATCCCGATGACACCAGCGGATAGCTTGCCTCAAAAACATCGAGCAGATCGCTAGGCTGGCAAGGCGTTTTGATGTGCCAACCCAAACTTCTGGCAAGTTCTTGAACCATCACTTGTGGCTGCTTGCCCGATTCACGCAGGGTTTTTAAGCTCAGCGCATGGTCGCGTTTGGCAAGCCGAGTTCCATAAAAATCAGTCAACAGTGGCACATGATAAAAACGCGGTGCAGCACGGTTCAATGCTCGGTACAGCACCAATTGCCGTGCCGTGCTAGAAAGTAAATCCGCACCACGCAGCACATGACTGATTTGCATTTCAGCGTCATCGGCAACACATGCCAATTGGTATGCCCAGACGCCATCATTGCGGCGAATCACAAAGTCACCCACGGTATGTTGCACATTTTCTGTCACCAGCCCGCAAATCCCGTCCACAAAACGTGTCTCGAGGTCTGGTACTTTGAAACGCAGTGCCGTCGCTCGAGCATGATTTGTTTTATCGCGGCAAGTGCCAGTGTAACGAACTTCACTGCCATGCGGCGCACTGGCAGCTTCAAGGATTTCTTTGCGACTGCAAGAACAACCATATGTTTGGAGGTTTTGTGCATATGCCGCGTAAATCTCTTGGCGCTGAGATTGGATATACGGCGCAAACTGCCCACTGATGTCCCAACCTTCATCCCAATCCAAGCCCAGCCACTCGAGGTCAAATAAAATTTGGTCAGCCGCGCCTTGCCTGACTCGCCCAGTATCTAAATCCTCAAGTCGCAAGATAAAAGCGCCTTTGTTAGCTCGAGCTTGCAGCCAAGCCAAGAGTGCTGTGCGAGCATTGCCTAGGTGCATTTCACCTGTTGGGCTTGGTGCAAAACGACCTCGGAACATTCAAAAATTTTACAAGACCAATGGGCAGCATTGGTCTTGCACGGGGGAAGGATGGAACAGGCGGGGACAGAGGAAAGAGAAAAGGTTAAAGAGAAAAGGTAAGGGACTTGATTTTTCAATGACTCGAGAAGTGCTTTTACGTGCATTTTGCCTTTGAGCTAACAGCTAGAAGCTAGAAGCTAGAAGCTAGAAGCTACTTTTGTTTCCTGCTCGAGTTGGGCAGCGAGGTTCTTCAAAACTTTGGCAATCCGACGGCGGAGCGAAGGTTGTTTGGGTTGGAGTTGGGCTAGGTGGGCTTCGTAACGCAGGGTTTTCAGGTGTTCGCTTCCGGTCTCGAGGATTTGGGTAAAAGGGTTCATTTGCTACCTCCTGAAATAAATATAAAACAGAATCTTATAATTTGTCAAGTTTGTTTTCTAATTGATTTGACTTAGTTTAGAAATCGGATAATTTTAGAAACTGGGATTCACAGAATAGAAGCTCGAGATACCTCTCGAGCGGTTTGGCTTGGTTTGTACTAAACTGATGTCATGACGGTTGTTCTTGAAAGGAAAATCAGTGAAGTGCAGTACCTCGAGAAGACTTCATCTTGAGTTCATACAAAGTGATAGGCTACCCAACAGTTTGTATGGATGCCGAAACCTCAGATCTACCTGTTCGCAAAAGTGCTTCACGCAACATCTTAACGATCATGAGCGGCACGCTCTCGAGTCGGGTCTTGGGTTTGTTGCGCCAGACTTTGTTTAATCGTTTCGATACCCGAATCACCGATGCCTTTAACGTGGCGTATAACATTCCCAATTTGTTTCGGGAACTTTTAGCCGAGGGCGCACTTTCTAACAGCATCATCCCTGTTTATAAAAAGCTCGAGCCAAGCGAACGCAAAGCCTTTATCGCCTCGTTTATGGCGCTTTTGCTGGCAGTGAATGCCATCATTGTTGGGGCTGGCATTCTGCTTGCCCCGCAACTGGTATCGCTGATGCAAGCCTCGAGCAACCTCAATTCAAATGCGACTGGCTCGAGTTTGGATGTGGAACTGACGATTCTGCTGACCCAATTGGTGATGCCATTTCTGGCTGGGATTTCCCTTTCGGCGCTGGCAATGGGTTTGCTCAACGCCGAGGAGCGCTTTGGGGCAACGGCTTTTGCACCACTTGCGTTTAATTTGGTCACCATTTTGGGCTTGGTGTTGTTCAAGAATCAAGCTGTTTGGCTTGGTGTGTTCACCAGTTTGGGTGGCTTTGCCCAGTTGTTGGTGCAACTGCCAAGTTTGCGGCGTTTTGGCTTATTACCCTCACCGCACCTTGTTTGGCATCCGGGTCTGACTCGAGCTTTGACCTTGATGGCACCATTTGCTTTTACCACCAGCACCCGCCAGTTTTTAAGTGTGATTTTAACGGGTTTGCTCTCGGGTTTTGGGGCAGGTTCAATTACGGGTTTTCGCAATGCCGAATTTATCTTCTTAACCCTTCAAGGCTTGTTTGCTGTTTCGCCAGCCACCGCAGCTTATCCGCGTTTTTCTGAGTATGCTGCTGCTAAGAACTGGGAGGCATTCCGCGAAATCATCTCGAGTTACGCACGGCTGGTCTTATTTTTATCGGCTGGGGTCAGTGCGCTTTTATGGGCGTTGGGGCGCAGCATCACCAGTGTGATTTACGAATTACCAGGTGTGATTTCCGATGATAAATTCGCGCCAACCTTGGCACTGCTGCCTTCATTTGCCCTTGCGATTGCCCCATGGGGTTTGGTGCAACTTTTAACCCGAGCCTTTTATGCTCGAGAACGCTCTCGAGATGCGGTTGTTATCAGCACCATTGCTTTTGCTTTAAATACCGCTTTGTACATCCTGCTCGCGCCCCAAGGTATTATTATCATGAATTTTGCCACAGCGATCACTGGCTGGCTGATGGTTGGTGTCTATGTGGCAACACTGCACATTCAAGTTGGTCTGAACTATAAAAAACTGGTTGGTCACACCATCAAAGTCGGTACTGCCGCGATTGCCACTTTTTTTGTGGCTCAGTTTGTCTCGAGCCTTCTCCCCTATTCCAGAGGTGCTGTCAACGGCATCCTGCATTGTGTTGTGGCTGGTGGCATTGGCATTTTGGTGTACTTACTGCTTTGTGTTGTTTTCCAAGTCCCAGAAGTTCAGCGTTTCTCCAAGCGCCTGACCAAAAAATAAACCCACCAATAAAGATGGGTTTGTCAACTCGAGAATCGTGTACCTCAAAGCCAGAAGCTACTTGATATTCCCACAAGCCAATGCTGCTCCATATCCATCAGCTTGGGTTTTTTGAAACACGTTGACATACCCCTGAGCTGGTAAGGCTTCGCTTTTCAGGTTTGTCTCGAGGGTGGCATTGCCACCAGCATCGGTGCGAAGGTCTGGCAAGGACGCCATCAAATGACCTTGGTTGGTGCAAGAACCAGCATAAATGGCTGCGCCTAAGCTACTGTTGGCTGGCAAGCCGCGCAGTTCTAATCGTACTTTGCTGCTGCCACTGCCTGAGCCGACTACCGAACCACTGCCTGTGACTCGAGCGCCAAGTGGGGCGGCTGGTGCAAAGTCCAGTGCTAAACTTGGGGCGTTGCTGTTTGGCGCACAACTGGCAAGCAGAAATGCCGTGACCGATGCTGCAAGAATTTTTTTCATACGTCCCCCTAAGGTGAAGGCTGTTAGTGTACCAAAATCAGCTTGGGTTATGTTTTGACCGCCGAGGTCGCCAACTGATACTTGCTCGAGGCTTGCCTTTGGATTGCCACAAATGCTGCTTAGAAAAATACAAATAAACCCATGCCTGCTCGAGCTGCCCAGCCACACGAACCCAGCATTTGATGCGTCTGTACTCGAGTCCTTCTAACTCGAGGTGATCGAGAACCAATAAGCCATCTTCGGGGTGATGTCCGAGTTTAAGCTCAACCAATTCCCCCAAAACCCGTCCTTGACCGCGCAACAAGGCTGGGTATGAATATGGACGCACAGGGTCGGTGATGTCAAAGAGTTGCACTCCGAAAAGTAAAGCTGGACGAATCCGCCCAATGCCCACCCCTTCAAGCAGAATATGATTGATTTGTTTGCGTTTGAGTGTGCCGTATACAAAGACTTTTTCGGCATTGACAGAGACTTGCCGTTCTTGGTTCATAATTTCATTCCAAACACCAAACCCCAAGGTTTTGTCTCGAGCAATGTAAAACCAATATGCTGATAAAAAGCAATGCCATTTTGGTTTTTAGCCCCAACGCCAAGGTGAACTCCACTGACACCTTGGGCGCGAAGTGCAGCAAAAAGGGTCTGCATCAGTTGCTTACCTTGTCCTTTTTTTTGCGCTCGAGCCAGCAAATCAATGTGTAGATGCGCGGGGTACTCGGCTTGCAGGCTCGGGTCAGCTTGGTAGCCTTGATGCAGAATCCGAATCATCGCCGCATCACGGCTTAAATCGGTGCTTTCTGTAATCGGATATTGCTGACGCAAAGGTGGCAGCCACTCGAGTTCCATGTATTTGGCAAAGCGCTCTGAATCTGCCGTGGCAAGAATATACCCACATACGCCGAGTTCATCTTCTACAATAAAAGTCAGTTCAGGTTCAGATTTAGCGTAAGGCGCAGCGTAAAATTCACCCAGCAACTTTGGATTGCTATACAGCAAAGTGGCATCCGCACCACTGTCGCCCGTCTCGAGGCAGATTTGGTACAGGGCTGGCATGTCTTTGGGGGTATAAGCGCGGATTTGTAGCACACATACAGTTTAACGGGTTTGGGTCAGTAAGCGCTCAACTTGTCCAATCAGGGTTTGTTGCTGTATCAGGCGTTCCCGCAGGCGCTCGAGGTGTTGTTCTAAGGTTTGCTGGGTGCTTTCGGGTTGCTCGAGAATGTGTTTGATCTGCTCCAGTGGCAGGTCGTTTTCGCGGTAGGTCTTGATTTGTTTTGCCAATTCGATTTGCTCGAATTGGTAATAACGGTATTTGTTGTGTTCAACCACGAAAGCTGGTTTGAGCAATCCAACTTCGTCGTAGAGTCGCAACGCCCTGACCGATAAGCCAGTTTGTGATGAAAAATAGCCAATGCTGATGTGTTGTTGTGCCATAAAAACCTGCTCTCCTCTATCGAGGCAATAAAAGCCTCTGAGAACCCTAAAGGATTCTCTAAAATGTCAACTGCAATCGAATGCAGTTGACTTATACTGGAGTGTAGCTTGATGAAGGTTGGGCATTCCCATTCCTTGGTATAGGTTTTTCCAACCCCACCATTGGGGGGTAACTGAACAAAACTGCTAGACTACCCGTACCTAAATCATGACTTATGACACGATCATCATTGGCGCAGGACCGGCTGGCTTAAGTGCAGCTCTGCATTTGGCATTCCATCAACGTTCGGTGCTGCTGATAGATCGCCGCACAGGACCACTGCCATTTACCCTGACCCCGCTTTACAATGTCCCGGGTTTTGATCATGAACGTGGGGTTGACATCATTAAACGCATGGAAAAACAAGCCCTGAGCGCTGGCGCAAAACTCGAGCGGGGCAACGTGGTCAGCGTTGTGGGAAAAGCTGGTGAATTTAGCTTGCAACTCGAGAATGGCAATACCTACCAAGCCCAAACGCTTCTACTGGCAACTGGTGTAGCACGGTATCACCCATTGGTGGACGGCGATTACCAACCGTTCTTAAAATACGCCGCCAAGGGCAACACGTATTACTGCCCCGACTGCGAAAGCCCAGAGTTACTCGGCAAACACATCGTGGTGATTGGTGTAGGCAGCGCCACCAGCGCCGTGGCAGAAGCCCTACCGCTGCTCGAGTTCGCCTCCAGTATTCGCTTACTTCTAACTGGTGGCACAGAGATTCGCCCTGAATACGAAGAAAAACGCCTCAAGCACAACATGGACATTATCATTGGTACAATCTCCAGCATCGAAGGTTCTCGAGGGCAGATCAGCGCCCTGATTTTAGCCGATGGTACAAAGGTGACAGCCGATGGTTTCTATATTTCCAGCCCAAAATTTCCACGCAATCAATTGGCACTGCAACTCGGGCTTGAGACCACCGAACGCGGTCATATCAAAACAGGTTGGCGCGGACAAACCAAATTAACTAGCAAACCCGATGGCGAGTGGTTTGAAGGCGTTTGGGCAGCCGGCGATGTCCAACCTCAAACCCAACAAGTCAGCATCGCCACAGGCAGTGGTAACATAGCCGCCGTGATGATAGACCAATACTTACAAAAAACCAAGCCAAGAAAACTCGGATAAAACCATGCAGCAGCGTTTACTCGAGACAATACAAGCCTTAAACGCTGAAATTTACTTGGTTGGTGGTTCAGTGCGCGACACCATGCTGGGACTTGAGGTCAAAGACGCTGATTATATTGTCACAGGAGCAGATTTTGGGCAATTGAGAACCGCCCTCGAGACTTGGGCAAAAGTGGACTTGGTTGGCGCGAGTTTTGGAGTCCTCAAAGTCACACACAACCAACAAACCATTGACTTAGCACTACCACGCACCGAACGCAGCACCGGTATTCATCACCGTGATTTTGAAGTCAGTTTTGATTCGGGTTTGCCCATCGAAGCGGATTTGGCTCGGCGCGATTTTACAGTCAATGCGATGGCACTGCGTTTGCGCGACCATGCTCTGATAGACCCATTTGATGGACGTACCGACCTCGAGCGAAAAGTCCTACGCGCCGTTGGAAACCCCAAAGAGCGTTTTTCAGAAGACCCGCTGCGGATGCTACGACTGGCTCGGTTCGTGGCAAAACTTGGTTTTTGGGCGCACCCAGACACGTACTACGCGGCTCGAGAACTTGCACCGCTTGTCTCGAGTGTCGCAGCCGAACGGATTCAAAGCGAATTGGTGGGTTTGCTGAGTTGCACCAAGAACTTGCTCACGTCCCTGCGTTTGCTGCGCGACACAGGTTTATTGGCGCAGATGATTCCCGAATACGCCATTTGT
>JAAFJQ010000027.1:0-618 GCA_013298185.1 Deinococcales bacterium | reverse complement strand
TGAGTATGCCAAAAACGCCGGTCTCGAGGTGAAGTTAGCCGCACTTTTGCACGACATTGGCAAACCAGAAACCCAGTCATTTGGTGAAGATGGTATTGCCCATTATTACCATCACGAGGCTCGAGGCGCAGATAGAACAAGAGAAATCCTGACCCGCTTAAAATGCTCCAACGACCTGCTCGAGACGGTTGTCAAATTGGTTCGCAACCACATGCGCCCACCAATTGAAGCCAGCAACAAAGCCCTAAGAAAATTCGTCAACGACCTTGGTGCAAATTGGCACAATGCCCTCGAGTTGCGCCGCGCAGACCGCTTGGCGCACACACCCGAAACGTGGAAAGCTGATGATTGGCTCGAGCAAACCGTGTTGCGCTGCCAGAGTTTCCCGCCAGACCTCGAGCGATTTGATGAACGTGAACTGGCAATCAGTGGAACGGAATTAGCGCAGCACTTTGGATTGGTTGGAGTTGATATTGGCGCAGCTAAAAAAGCAGCTGCCAACGCGATTATTGAAGGCGAATTGGAAAACGAAAAAACCGCGATTCTCGAGTGGCTTAGAACCAAACTCACCTAAAGAGTTGACCCAAAACGCTATGGTCTCGAGGAACTACCCACGAT
>JAAFJQ010000269.1 GCA_013298185.1 Deinococcales bacterium | reverse complement strand
AGCACCGAACAGACCACGCTCGCCGAGTACGCCGAGACTTGGTTAGCCAGTCGGGACACTCGAGAAAGCACCCGCGTTTCTTATCGTCATGAACTCGGTCTTATCCTTCCTGAGCTTGGCAAGAAACGACTCAAAGACATCGAACCCACCGACATCAAAAGAGCCTTGCAGAAACTATCAGGCACGAAGACTCGAGACCGCATCTCAAAGACTGGTAAGGTCATCAAGGGCAAAGTCTTAGCCAGTCGAACCATTGCCCACACTCGGGCGAGATTGAAAAGCCTTTTTCAAGAAGCCGTGCATGATCGGATTATTTACGTTTCTCCTGCTGCGGCTGTCAAACCATCCCGACAAGTCCGCACCGAGAACCCACACATTGCCCTGGACTTTCCCGAAGTAGCCCGAATGCTCGAGATAGCCTCAGCTTTGCATCAGTCAGGGCATTGCCGCTTATGGGCGGCGGTGTCTGTGGCTGTCTCTGTCGGGCTGCGAAACTCGGAACTCATGGCACTGCGCTGGAAAGATGTTGACCTCGAGAACGATGTTCTACGGATTCGCCACACTGTCACCAAGCAGGGTAAGCAGCTTGTGTATGCCGAACAAACCAAGACCCTCGAGTCACGGCGGGATATTCCCATACCGCCAAACTTAAAAGCCGTTTTGCAACTGCACCAAAAGCAGCAACTCGAGGACAAGGCAACCGCCGAAGGTGCTTGGATTGAAACAGGCGCAGTCTTTGCAACGAAAACAGGTACTTGGATTCATCCCGATAATTTCAGGCGAACACTCAGGGAATTAACCTCATGGTCAAATTGGAAGTATTACAGCAACCATGCCGAAAAGGATGCCAAAAAAATTGCTCGAGGGCATCGGGTTTTCAGAGCCTCGGAACGCCCAAGCATTGAGGCTGTGATACAGCAGGGCGAACCACTGCCCAAGATAACCCCGCACGACTTACGGCACACAGCGGGGACGCTCATGCTTCGTCGTGGCATGAAAGTCGAAGCCGTCTCAAAGATACTTGGTCACTCGAGTATCACCATGACTTACGATGTGTACAGGCATCTTCTCGAGTCTGAACTTAAATCGGTCATGGTGGATTTACTGCCCTCACCCTTGGCGGCTAAGCCAGTGGTGTATTCTCCCCTGAATTAACGAGCTACGGGACACGCTACGGGACACGCTCGAGAAATCCACTGTATAAAAGAATAGTATCAATCAAAAAGACCCTGTTAAATACAGGGTCTTTCTTGGTCGGGGTGGCGAGATTTGAACTCACGACCACTTGACCCCCAGTCAAGTGCGCTACCAGGCTGCGCTACACCCCGAATATCGGTAGCTCGAGAAGGCTATCAGAGGAACGCAGTTCGGTCAAGTGGGGTAGTATAGAAAAGTGCGTTCTCCTGTTGCGGCTTGGTTTTTTGGTTTGCTCCTACTTGGTTTGGGTTGTTTTGCCATTTACTCATTTCCTGCTTTTCCTGTGCGCTTGGCTTTGGCGTGCCTGACTGTGTTTTTGGTGGATGCTCTGGGTGGACGTTGGTTTGGGTATGCCAGCGTGCCGTTTATTGCTGTTGGGCTGCTCAACGATCCAAGCGGCACTTGGGTTTTGCTGTTACCACTGCTGATTGGTAGTTTTTGGGGTGGCTTATTCTTGCGACATGTTGAACCAGGTTGGTTTGGTGTGCCGCTTGGCATGCTTGGTTTTGCTGCTCCGTTGGTTGGGTTATTGGTGTTGCGTGGTCGGATTGACCCGACACTCGAGTTGCCTCTTAAAAATCAATTTTCGATGTATTACTTGATTTCTGGGGGAGTGGCAATTTTACTTGCCAGTATTCTGATTCAACTTTTACGGCGTACAAAGGCTAAACCTGCTCGGCGGGTTCCGGTGCGCTGATGTCGCGGCAGTGGTGGGGCTTGCTGCGACAATTTGTGGTTTTGTTTGCGGCGCGTTGGAATGAGGCTCGAGTGCCGATTCTGGCTGCCAGCCTTGCGTATTATGCGACCTTTAGTTTGTTTCCATTGTTGTTACTGGCAGTGGCTGGTTTTGGTTTTGCTTTGTCACAATTCCCAAACCTGCGTGATGAAGTTCTTCAATTTATGCAGACCACCATCGAACAAGTCTTTCCTAGCGCGGCTGAGTTGCTCAATCAAAATCTCGAGAACCTCAAACGCGGGGTTCTCGAGCGATTCGCTGCCAATGCTGGGGTGAGCAGTTTGATTGCGGCGGCTGGTTTGATTTGGTCTGCCAGTGGTTTTTTTACAGTGCTGCAAACGGCACTGACCTTGGCGATACCGGGGCAGGCAAATCGCTCGGTACTGATGCAAAGGATATTGGCATTTGTAACGGTTTTTACGCTTGCGCCAATGATGCTTTTTTTAATGATTATCGGCAGTGTTCTCTCGAGTTTATCCAGTGTGCCGCTTTTAGCCCCTGTTCAGGCTTACTCGAGTGGTGTGGTAGCACTTTTGGGAGCGTATGCTTTGTTTACCCTGTCTTATCGGTATTTGCCAGCCCATAATCCGGGCTGGCGAGCGAGTCTGATTGGAGCGTTGCCAACTGCTTTGGTGTGGCAAGCAGCGCGGTTGGGCTTGGGCTTGCTCACACCAATCTCGAGTTTTCAGGCAACCTATGGCATTCTAGCGGGGTTCTTATTACTGCTGGCATGGTTGTACCTGACGTTGCAGATTTTTCTGGCGGGTGGGGTTCTGGTCAGCCTGATTGAGCAAGCCGATTTACCTGCGCCTGAACTCGAGTGAGTTTTATTGCGGCAATAGTGCTTCGGCTTGGAAGAGGTTGATGCCGCTTTTCACCAGCGCAATCAAGCGCTCAAAAGTGGCTTCTTCTTCGACTTGTTCTTCGATGAACCATTGCAAAAAGCCAAATCCAGTGTAATCGCCTTCTTTCAGGGCAATGGCTGCCATGTCTTTGAAGGCTTGGCTGACTTTTTGTTCTTGCTCAAGGCTTTTTTCCACCGTCTCGAGGGCGCTGCGGTATTCCACTGGGGCTTCTGGGATGATGGGCAGTTTAGCGGGGCTGCCTGTCTCGAGCAGGTAATGGAAGATTTTTAGGGCGTGTTCGCGTTCTTCGGCTGATTGGCGTTCAAAGAATTTTGCCCATCCGTCTAAGTTTTGGGCATGAAAATAAGCTGCCATACCAAGATAAGTCTGGGAGGCGCTGAATTCGTAGCCGATTTGGGTTTGTAGGGCGTTGGTTAAAGCTGTTGAAAGCATAGGTTTCTCCTTTAGGAATCTTTCTTATTAGGAATGATTCCTGATAACAATACTCGAAAAAATGTAACGCTCGGGTTCTCTGGCTTACATTGTTTATGTGGTGCAAAGCCTGTATCACTCACGGCATACGTCCCATGAATTGCGTGTATACTTTCACAAAGGCTTGGAAACAGTTCCGCTCTGCTTGGAGTCCCTATGAACCCACTGGTCAAAGCACAAATGGATTTGCTCGAGACTCGTCTGCGCCAACTGGTGCAATCCGAAGTTGAATTTATTGAATTGATCGGCGAGGACTTACTCGATGCAGGCGGCAAACGCGCCCGCCCGCAACTGGTTTTCCTAGCCGCTCGAGCCTTGAACTTAACTGACCCTCGAGAAATTGACTACGCTGCTGTGATTGAACTCTTGCACAGCGCCAGTTTGCTGCATGATGACTTAATTGACAACGCCGACACTCGGCGCGGCAAGGAAACTGCTTTTAAGCACTACGGCAATGTGGTCAGCGTGATGAGTGGCGATTACCTGCTCTCGAGACTGATGGTGTTGCTTGCTGATTTTGGGGCAGATGCAGGGCAATTTGTGCGCTTAATCGGCAATACTTCACGCACCATCTGCGAAGGTGAAGTGCTGCAATTCCAAGTTGCAGCCCTTGGCACATACAGCATCCCCAATTATTTTTCGATCATCACGGGTAAAACCGCTTCATTGGCAGCCGCCGCCACCCTCGGCGCAGCCATGCTGGCAGGCGCTGACGATGCCACCAAAAACGCCCTCGAGACATATGGACTCGAGTACGGGCGTGCTTTTCAAATCCAAGACGATATTCTGGATCTGATGTCCGACGAGCGCACCATTGGCAAACCCATCGGCGGCGACCTGCGCGAAGGCAAAGCCACCTTGCCAATTCTGTATTTGCTCGAGAACAACAACGAAGAAGCACTGGATATTCTCGAGCGGCGAGCCAACCGCGAAGGCGATGTGGCGCGAATGCGAGCCTTGGTCAAACTGTCCAAAGCCGACGAAGAAGCTCGAGTCGAAATGCGTCGCCGCAGCGACAATGCGGTTCGCGCCCTCGAAGTTTTACCGCTCTCCCCTGCTCGGCAAGCGCTTGAGGCGTTGGCACAAAAAGAAAGTCAGCGGGTGGCTTAAGGGCTTTGAGCTTTGAGCTTTGAGTCAAAAACAACGTGTGGTTCGACTATGACTCCCATCTGGCGCGGCTCGAGTCTTGGGATTTTTCAATCAATAAGCGCATCGGTAAGCGGTCAGCGAGGGCTTGAACGTGGGTGATGACACCGACCATGCGTCCTTGGGTTTGCAGTGTTTCTAAGGTGTTGGCGACCATCTCGAGCGCATCGGCATCTAATGTTCCAAAGCCCTCGTCTAAGAAGAGCGCTCCTAGGGCTTGGTTGCCAGCTAAGTAATCGGAAAGGGAAAGCGCCAACGCGAGTGAGGCAATAAAACTCT
>JAAFJQ010000268.1 GCA_013298185.1 Deinococcales bacterium | reverse complement strand
TGTTGACTGCATCGAGTCGCTCAGCGCCCAATTGGGGGTTGCCACCGAAGAACACGAAAAAAACGTGATTAGGCACATGCTCGAGCAAGCCCGCGAAAAACTCGGTACACTACCTTCATGACCCGCTACCCACTTTTAACCAAAGACCCCATCACAGGCGAAGAACTAATCGCTACTCGGCTCGAGAACAAACAACGTGGACTTGTCCTTGAAGGCGAATTCCAGTTCGGTTGGATTGGCAAACTGACCTACGAGCAACTCGAGTTTGCTGGTTTACTCCTGCGTTTTAGAGGCAACGTCCAACGCCTCGCTGATACCCTAGGGGTGAGTTACAACACCGCTCGAGCCAGATTAGACGCCATTGTCGAAGCCCTAGGCGAAGCCGAAGCCCCACAACCAACGCAAAACGAAGATGTCTTAGCTCAACTCGAGCGAGGCGAACTGACCTTTCACGAAGCCTTAACGAGGATTAAGAAAGGCTGACGAAGGACGAAAGCATAAGGACAATAGAGCCTCGGAAAGAATGCCATTTCATCATAAGTTACAGGACAGACACAGGGGTCTGTCCCTACATTCAAGGCATGAAAAATGCGTGAGGTAGGGGCGAACCCCCGTGTTCGCCCTGTTTTTCCATTTACGTATTTAATGATAAATCTGTAAGAATTTTGGACCTTTCGGAGGCTCTATAAGGACAAAGGCAAACCAGCGCCTTCGTCCTTTTTCCTTTATCCTTCTTCTTTCTCTTGTCTTTTCCCCACAAACTGGTAAACTCCTTGGGCTATGGCAGACATCACCCCATTACTGACCCTTGAAACCCTCTCGGCGTACTTAAAAAAGCGCGATGTGAACCACGAAATCGAGCAGCAAGACCAGAATCGCTTTATTCGCATGAACTGGAAATTTGAAATGGGCGACGCTGGCGTTATCCTGTCGCTCAACGATGCCCAAGGAGGCACCAGCCGCCTCGAGATTACCTGCGTCACCCACAACCAATACCGTGGTCGTCGGGCGCAAGTCGTGGAAATGCTCAATCAACGCAACCGCGAACGTGCCTTCACCCGCAGCATGGACGAAGACGGCAATATGTTCCTCGAGTACATTGGTTTCTACCCGTCCTTTATGCCATTCCCAGAAGAAACCTTTGAAACCATTTTCGGCGGCGCACTTGTTCACTTCCAAGACGATTACGCCACGCTCGAAGGCGTTCCAAGCCCCGCCCAAGCACAAGCGTAAGATCTTAGAGGAAAGGTTAAAGAGGAAAGTAAAAACCTTATCTCTTTAATCTTTTGCCTTTTACCTGCTTTTATGCCTCTCCCCTATCCGATTGACCACATTGGCATTGCCACTCCGAATCTCGAGGTGGGCAGTGCGCCTTATTTGGCAATTGGTTTGGTGGCTTTGCCCGATGAAGAGGTGGTCAGTCAAAAAGTCTTGGTTCGGGCTTTTGTGGCAGGTGAGAGTTTAATTGAGTTGCTTGCGCCGACTGACCCGAGCAGCCCAATTGCGGCTTTCCTCGAGAAGCGCGGGGCTGGAATGCACCACATTGCCTTGCGGGTAGAAAACCTCGAGGCAGAAATTGCTCGGCTCGAGGCGGATGGTGCGGTGTTTATCAACAAAGAACCTCGAGCTGGAAGGGCTGGGACTCGGGTGGTGTTCTTGCATCCCAAGTGGAGTGCCGGCACACTGATTGAACTGGTTGAGCATTAAACATTGATGTTAATATTCTGTTATGCCAGAAGCTCGAGTGCCACTTTTTCCTGATTACCAGATTCCAGCCTTTAAGTTTGCTGATATTTTCGCTGGCATTGGTGGAATGCGGCTTGGTTTTGAAGCCGCTGGTGGGCAGTGCGTGTTTTCTTCTGAGTGGGATGTGCATTCGCAAAAAACGTATTTTGCTAATCATGGGGATTTTCCGCACGGTGACATCACTCAAATCGCCTCGAGTCAGATTCCAGATTTTGATGTGCTGCTGGCAGGTTTTCCATGCCAGCCGTTCAGCAGCATCGGCTTAAGGCAGGGATTTTTGCATCAGACCCAAGGGACACTGTTTTATGAAATTGCTCGGATTCTAAAAGATAAAAAACCAATGGCTTTTCTGCTCGAGAACGTCGAAGGGCTGACCACCCACAACAATGGTGAAACCATGCGAATCATCCTCGAGACTTTAGGCGAACTTGGATACGCGGTGAAGTGGAAAGTGCTGGATGCCTCGCAGTATGGTGTGCCACAAAAACGCAAACGGATTTACATTGTTGGGCATCGGCTCGAGGGGGTGGAATTTACCTTCCCAAAAAGTACGCGCTCGGATGTGTACATTGGGCAATTTGTGGAGACGGGCATTTCGGGTTATGAAATCTCTGAGCATTTACAAAAAACCTATATTTTCAAAAAAGACGATGGGAAACCCGCGATCATCAGCCCAGACTCGAGGATTCACGTTAAGACCTTGGTTTCGACGTACCACAAAATTCAGCGCTTAACAGGAACATTTGTGCGCGATGGAAAAACGGGATTAAGATTGCTCACAGAAAACGAATGCAAAGCGATGATGGGTTTCCCAACCAGTTTTGTTTTTCCAGTCTCGAGAACCCAGATGTACAGGCAACTTGGCAATTCGGTAGCAGTTCCAGTGATTGTTGAAATTGCTCGAGCTATGGCTAGTCAGATACTTTTAGGGCATGTAGAAAAAACGCAAGCTCTCACGGACTTCCCCAGCCGCGCTGCGCTCGGCAGCCCCTTCGTTGAAGGGGCTTTGTTCTCAGCCCTTGCCCTTGAACCCCCTCTTTTTCGAGGGGGTCGAGCGAAGCGAGGGGGGAGTTGTCAGGCATTGCGCTCTTTAGGTACAACCACTCAGAAAATCCTTTAAGTTCAAGTTCGCGTGTTATTCGCTCAGCAGTTCATTTATTCAAAGAGCTTTGGGTTGCAAAAAATTTGGGGTTTTTAGCGGTTGATGATGCTGATTGTGATTCCAATGATGATAAATGGAATCCAAATACAAACCCCTGCAATTCCAATCCAGCGTGCGCCTCGAGCATTTTCTGCACCAAGCAATTTGTACTTCGAGTTTTTGATGTTTTTCAGGGCTTGATTGGCATAAAGAATGGCGCGAATCGAGCCAACTCCAGCAACCCAAATCAAGGCATGAAAGTAAGCTCGACGAATTAACCAATTGATGTGTTCTTGTTCCTCTACCCGTGTATCCATCGTCATTCAGTTTATCAAATTTGTAGCACATTGGAAAAATCATGAACCCCATTACTTCTAAACCCCAGACCCTCGAGTTGTTCGCTGCACCGGGCTGCCTGCCCGAAGCTAAGCTCGAGGCTGAAGCCATTGCCGCCAGTCCTTGGAAGCCCCTAAAATTCCAGCCGTCGCTCGAGGTGCAAAAGGGCTTTGTGCGGGTGCAGAATGCCTCTTGGGATTTTGCTTGTGAACTCGTGGCTCGAGCCGCAACTTTGCATGATCTTCGTTTGGTTTTCCCCAAATCTCGAGTTCACGGTTGGAATGACTTACCGCGTGTGCTTGGGCGTTTTCCGTGGGGCGCTTTGCTGCCTGACTCGGCAAACCTCGAGTTTCGCGTCGAGGCTTTTGCGGGGGTGATGCCTCATGCTGGTCGGATTCAGAAAATCGCTGAGGAGTTGTTCACGGCGCATGGTTTTAGGCTCTCGGGCCACCAGCCGCCCATCAGAATTCACTTAACCTCGAGCGGCGATGATTTGCGGGTTGGGGTCAGCCTTGGGCATGAGCTGCATAAGCGCGGTTGGCGTGCCAGCACGGGTACACTTGCACCTTTGCGCGAGGACTTGGCGGCGGCAGCGTTATGGCGCTTAAAATCATTTGAACCACGTTTGCTCGAGGTAACGCAAGTGGCTGTGCCGTTTGCGGGCAGTGGCACTTTGGGCATTGAGGCTTGGCATGTTCTGGGTTTACCACCTGTCATCTGGGGGGCTGAGCGCTCTTGGCAGCGCCTCTGTTCGCCTGAAGCCAAGACGCTCGGGTGGTGGCAAAAGCGCATTTCTCGAGCGGCGCAGAATAAATTGCCTGAACTGATGTTTGTTGAATCTGATGCCGTGCAATTCGCGGAACTCGAGGGGAATATGGCTCGAGTTGCCCAAACAATTCAAAGCCAAGTTACTTTGCATCATGCAGATGCGTTTCAGCAAAGTTTTCTATCCAAAGATGGCTTGGTGCTTTTGCCGTTGCATCCGCCGTATGGGTTGCGTTTAAGTTCTGATAACCCCGAAGCCCTGTATGCCAAACTTGGCAAGGCTGTGCAGACTTGGTCGCTCGAGACGCAGCTGATTGGTTTTTGTCTTTGCCCATCCGAAAGCACTTGGCGTGTGTTTAGGGCTGGTTTAGGCAACCTGAGGCTCGAGACAAGCCATTTTACCCAAGGTGGTTTGGATGTGCGGTTGTGTTGTTTTTCCAATTTATAAGATGGTCTGGAATTTCACTTCGAGGCGCACCGTGTCATCAGTTTTTAGCCACAAAAATTCTGGTCGCTCGAGTTTATGGGCATCTAAAGAAACCTTAAATTCGCTCTCGATCTTCAGGCTGCGGTCATTGAGGTCATAAACAATTTCAATTGGAATCTCGAGGTCTTGACTGATTCCGCCCAACTCGAGTCTGACTTTGGCTTTGAATTGACGGGTGTCACCACTTAGGATGGTGCGGCGCTCGCCGCTGATGCCAAGGCTTCGGATGGT
>JAAFJQ010000267.1 GCA_013298185.1 Deinococcales bacterium | reverse complement strand
TCCACAAACTCATGGCGAACTGGTGAACGCTGCTCGAGTTCAAAGTATTCTTCGGCACTCAGTTTTTTATCGGCAAGCATGATGGCAGTGTAGCAAAGTTATTCAAGGAAAGGAACACGTTTTATGACCAAACCCAATTCACTGCTTTACCACGAATTTCTCGAGTACACGCTTGAGCAAGCCCATCCCAAATTACAACAGTGGTACACCCACGCTGAACTACAATCAAACCTGCAACCCGAACTCGAGGCTACGACAATCGAGTATTTCACGCCTGAATTCTCGAGTGGGTTTGCCAGTCACTTTGCCGAATTGGGCATTGCGCCCGAGCGTTTTGCCCATCGGTTGCTCGAGGTGGCAGGGCGGCGCTTCATTGCTGGAATTCGCTTCTTTGGCGGTGATGTCAAACGCCCTTTTGTTGAAGTGGCTCGCATCAGCCAGCCACTCGAGAACCGCGCCGAATGCGAACAGATTTCTGAGCTGATCAAAAACGAATTTGCTGAATTTGCACCGTCGCGCTGGCGAATTTTTCAGGTTTCGCATCAACCATATCAGTTTGAAGGTTGTGCTGGAGATTTGCGTGTCTTGGCGGGTTTACTCGGCGAAATCAACCAGCAACCCATGCCCGAGAATGCAGCTCGAGTGCAGCTTATTCCTGCCACCTCGAGCCAGTTCTATCCGCGCTATGTAGCCCTGTATCAGCAACTTTATCAAGAACGCCCGTGGCTACCCGATGTGGCTCGAACCGAATCACTCGAGGACATCGAGCATTACTTGCAACATGACAAGGTTTTCGAGATTTTTGTGGATGGTCAGTGGGCTGGAATCACCATCGCTGCTCGAGATCAAGGCTGGGGTGTGCGCGGCTGGCTAATGGTCGAAATTGTTTTGGACACTCAGTTTCGCGGACAGGATTTAGCCGTGACTGTACAGCGACTTTTGGTAAAGCAACTCGAGGATGATGGTAAGGATTGTTTGTTCGGCACGATTGGCGCGGTCAATTTGCCGATGCAAAAAACAGCAGCTCGAGTTGGACGCTTTGACATTGGTGGGTATTTTTGGGTGGATTTATGAACATCACATACATTATCAATCCGCTCCTCGATAATGCAGCCTTGAACAAACTTTTCTCGAGCGCTTGGGGCAAACCTTACAATGTCAATTTCCAACCCGAACTCGAGGCAGCGCTGTGTTACATCGGCGCATTTGACGACACTAAACTGATTGGTTTTGTCAAACTGATCGGCGATGCTGGCATTCATGCTTTTCTACTCGACCCATCGGTTCACGCAGACTACAAGCGCCGTGGCATTGGGCAAGAGCTGGTGGCTCGAGCCGTGGCAGTCGCCAAGGAACGCGGCTGCGAATGGGTGCATGTGGATTTTGACGATCACCTCGAGCCGTTCTACCAAAAATGCGGTTTTAAGCCAACCAAAGCGGGGTTACTCCAATTGTGAAACGCTTTTCTCCTCAAATCATTTTTTTGATTCTGACCCTTGGCTCGAGTTTCTTGTTTGGTATGGTGTTCAGCACCAGTGTTTTGATTGGCTGCCTTGTGCTGTTCGCACTCTCCAATGGTTTTTGGTTGGCACTGCTTGGTTTTGTGCTGGCAAGGGCTATTCGTAATGTGCAGCACCCGCTTCACGCGGCATGGTTGAATCAACGACTCGAGCCGAGTACCCGCGCCACGGTTTTGTCCTTAAATGGGCAAGCCGATGCGGTTGGACAAATTGCAGGTGGACCCATGATTGGGTTTTTAGGCAACTCGAGTTTGCGTTTGGCATTGCTGAGCAGCGCAGTGATGACAGCTCTGACACTACCAATGTATGCTCGAGTAGGAAAGAAGGAGCAACATGATTAACCCAGAAATTGAATTGGCTTTTAGGAAACATAATGAATCTCTTACAATTCTATGAGTACCTACAGCATTCCAGAAAAGATTTGCAAACCTTCCTTCTGTCTTTGCCTGATGATGTGTTATCGAAAAAATCAGGTGACAATACCCGTTCTTTATCTATTAAAGACCTAATTTTTTTAGTTGCTCATTCAGAGGATGAATGGCTAAATGGTGAAATTCTGCAAAGTAGACCCATTTGGACAAATTCGGAGACTTTGGTCAATCAATTCGATCAGAATTCATTTGTAACCGCGCCTATTTCTCAACTCCTCCAATACTGGCAAGCTGTTGAAACACATACACAAGATTTCTTAGAGCAGGTGTTTGATCTGGAACTCGAGCGCATTATCGATAATCACGGGACGCTAAAAGGCGAATATTTATTGCTAAGTCAATGGTCTGTAGAACATCTGCTTTGGAACTTTATGGTGCATGAACTTCATCTCACAGGACAAATACTGGCTTTGGCAACAGCATCAGGCTTTTTGCCGCCACGCTTGGATTTACTTCAGTATTTGCCAGTAAAGAAGCACAGTATGACATCCGAGGAGAAAAATTATGGCTGAGACAACAGCTCAACCATTGATGGCTCGAGATGTACTGACAGCAACATTTGGGGGTGTTAAAACATGAGTCGTTTCGCGGCAAACTCTTACTTACAACTGGCACTTGAGGCAGAAAACCAACGCAAAAAGCACTTGCCACTCGAGCAGCAAAAAACTTGTCTTGCATGTGGTGCCAGTGATGTGGACAGCATCCAAGGTTGCCTTGAGTCCTTCCAAACAGCCATGCAGCGTCCCGATATTCAAGTCCATGCCATCAGCTCTCGTTTGTTCGATGCGTATTGCTTGCAACACCCTGAAGTCTATTGCTTTAGTGCCAAATCCTATGCGGTGCATCTGGCATTTATGGCGTGCTGGATGGAATCTGATTCACCACTCGAACAACGCCAAATCTTGCATTGCGGCATGAATGGTGCTTTTACCCTCGAGAAAGCCGCTCTGCTCGAGTTTCGTGGTGAATTGACGCATTTGCATTGGCAGCAAGCAACTAAACCACCACCATCTAAAGATGGTGGGTTAGATTGAGGACTGAAGTCCATTGAGTACACCACGCACTCAAGTGCGTTCTTGCTCTTTAACCCAAATTCCATCATCCACGTCGTCCCCGTGATGCTCCAAATACTCTTTGATACTGTTTTCATTCAGTTGTCCAACACTTACACAAAAGTACCCTCGACTCCACAGATGCCGTCCCCAGTATCGTTTTCGCAATGATCCAAACTCTTCCATCAGTATTCTTGCACTCCTACCCTTGACTCGTTTCATCAAATCCGCAGGGGCAACATTCGGTGGACTGCTCACCAATATGTGGATGTGGTCTACACTTACCACTCCTTTGAGAATTTTTACCCTCAGCGCTTCACAGGTCTCTTGCACTAATTTCCTGACTCGGATTTTTACGTCTCCAGTCAGCACTTGATAGCGATATTTCGTAGACCATACGAAGTGGTATTCAATGTTGTACTTGGTGTGGCTTCCAGTTTGATATTCCATACCACAGAACCGTAGCAGATAAATCTAATCAGCTAAAGCTGATGGCTTCAACCCTGCTCATGGAAGTGAAACAGAGTTTGTGGCTCGAGCTGAAGCGTGGTTGCAGGCTGTTTGGGAAGCGTATACGCCACTACATGGCACGGCTCGAGATTACATGAAACTCTTTTTGGAAAAAGCATATGGATGAACCAACCATCAACTCTAGGCTTGAGCAGGGGTGGCTCGAGTTTGCAGGTCACTGATTGACTTGCTGGTTTTTCTGCCCAGTGACGTTAGCCCAAGAATCAAGATCACCAACACCAAAAGCGGTAGCAGCAATAATTCTGGTTGTGCAATCCAACTCAGGCGAACATAAGCGATCCACTGTGCGAGGTCTGGGTCGGTTGGATGCGAAAAAAATTGGCGTGGGTTGTCACCACCGATCAGATTGATACTAAACACGCCCTGAGAGTAAAACCCAAGCACGGCTAATTCTGCCATCCAAATCAGCAGTGCGGCAAAGGCACTGGCAAACATGGCTGTCACTCGAGGGCGGATGTGTGGTACGACATGGGTTTTAACAATATGCCATGGGCTTCCGCCAATGGCTTTTGCTCCTTCAAAAAAAGTTTGTTGGGTGATGGCTTGGACGATGCCACTGCTGACTCGAGCCACGTATAAGAAAACACCGATGGCTAAGACCAGAATGTATGCGCCTATGCCCATGAAGAGCAGTAAGCCCGCCAGCAGAAAAATCTCGCCTTGGAGGTGAAATAATTTGCCTCTCGAGCCAATCCACATACCCAAAATCAGTCCTGGTAAAAAACCAAGCAGCAGAATCAGCCCACCGAGCCTGAGCGTGTGCTGCAAGCCTCGACTGGTGATGCAGGCTAAATCGCGTCCGACTTGATCTGTGCCAAGTGGCACGACGGAGTTGCCAAAGTACAGTGGTGGTATTTCGGTTTTCCCGCCAATTTCAAAGTAGGTTGTGGTCGGACATGGTTGGCTTGGGGCAATGAAAGCCAAGAACAACACAGGAATCAGCAACCAAGCCATCATGCCTCTAACCTCGGGTCGAGTCGTTTTTGCAGGGCAATCAGAAGACTCGAGAACACGGCTGCCAGCATAAACAGCAGTAACAACGAGGCGCTGGCTTGATTGACAGCAATTTTCACATCCTCAGGGGTTGTGCCACCAATCCCACCTGAAACCCCTTCAAAGGCAGTAAAAGCTGCTCTACCAATGCCTGGTAAGCTGAGCATCCCTTCAATCAGCATCAAACTGGCAATCAGACCCAA
>JAAFJQ010000266.1 GCA_013298185.1 Deinococcales bacterium | reverse complement strand
CGAGGCTTTTGCATCGCGTATACTGGTCTTGCCAATCGCATCTGGTTACGAGCAGCAGGAGGTGGTGCATGGAAGGCAATCTGCGTGACACACCACTTTCAAGTGTGCTGGAACTGATCAACTTAACCAAGCAATCAGGGCGTTTACAAATTGCTGCCGAATTACCACTGGCGCTTTCGATTGTGGGTGGCGAAGTGGTGGCTGGTAACATCCTCGACTGGGGCGGAATCGAAGCGGTGCAGAGCTTTACGCTTCATGCCTCGAGTGGCAATTTTCGGTTTACCCCCGCCAGCCAAGCAGTTACTCCACAATTCAGCATTCAATTTTCTGCCCTGATGACCGACTGGGCGCGAATCAACGATGAATGGGCGCGGATGCTGCCAGTCCTCGGTAGCCCCAGCCGAATGCTTGACTACAACGGCACAGTCCAAGACACCCCCCACCCGTTTCAAGGTGGTAAAAGCATCCGCTCGGTTGGACGCACCCTCGAAGCCAGTGCCTTTGAAGTTGCCACAAGGGTCATGCCGCTGATACCCACCAAAGTACTGGTGCTGCTCGAGAAATTTGCTTGGATGGGTATGCGCGTCCAACACCCCGCTTCTCGCAAAGGTTCTGAAGGCTCAGGGGTGCATGATGTCTCGAGTTACCTCGATGGGAAACGCCGTATGGTGGACTTACTCGAGCTTGGCTTTCAAATAGACACACTGCGGCTGTACTTAATCGAAGCGGTTCGCAGTGGCGAAATCGAAGTCAACGGCTCGGGTTGGTTGCTACGCGACCTGATCTGGGAACGCGATGCCGGATTAAACGCCAGCCATGTGACCATGGCGGGCTAAGAGCAAAAGTTAAAAGTGCGAAATGATATATCTCGCACTTTATTGGCTCGAGCAACAGTTTATGGGCGTTCAGGAGCGCCACCAGCCGCAGGCACGGTAATTTTAGGCAGCCTAGCCACAGCAATCGGCATCAGCACGCCTTGGCTCGAGGCGGTGATATTCGGCAGGCTTGGTAAACCCGAAGTACTGGGAACTTTGAGGGTGCTGCGAACTCGAGCATCGTTGGGATTCACCGCCCAGAGTTCACCCCACGGCACATAAGAACTAAAAGTCGTGTCTCGAGCGATTCTGCCATCGTTGTAACGCACCACGCGGTTGATGCGGACATTCATGCCGCGCTCGGCTCCGGATAAGCGCTTGGCGCGTCCAAGGCGAATTTCGGGGTCAGCCACAAAACGCGGGGCTGGCGGTGGACGGACATTGTAGATGTATCCATCTGAGATGCTTACTTTGCGATCTGGTTTAGTACCAAAGAAATTCATCTCGAGTTTTTGGCTGCGTAAGTACCAAGTCACTTGGACAAAAAGCGGTGCGCCAGTGTCGTTCTTAAAAATCAGGTTTTTATACGGTGCGAACACCGTGGCTTCAAAACCAATTGGGTCGTAATAATGCACGCGGTACGAGTGGTAATTGCGTTGCAGAATCGGTAAACCAGCGTTGTAAGCAGCTCGCCAAACGGTGGTGCTGACTTGGCAGATGCCGCCGCCGATGTCTTTTTCTAAAATTCCACCCTTGATGATGTAACCATCCACAAAACCAAGTTCTTTGGAGATTTTCACATCGCGGTTGAAGTTAAAGTTTGCCCCAGCCGCAATCGTGATGTTATCAATTTGCTTAGCCCCTGCCACAATGTTGGTCACGCGGAAACTCGAGCTGCCACGAAAGAAACTTTCGCCGCCGCCAAAGTGGTAACGAATGCCAGCTTTATGCCAATCAGCCACATTGCGCCGTGGCTGGGCGCGTTGCACCACAATCCGAGCTGATGGTTTATTGAATTTCAAAGCCTCGAGAACAAACGCCCGACTGAGTTTGGTGTCTACTGTCCAAGCGCTTTGCTGCGTGGCAATCCAAGATTTGCTGCTTTTTTCAAAGACCCAAACGGCGTCTGCCGAATTTCTGGCTAAGCTGCGCCAAGCGTTTTGCATGGCAGTTTCTAAACCTACCGATGGTTTTTGGTTTTTGCGACTTAAAGCTACGCTTTTGGCGGGTAGCTTAAAACTGCGAACAATCAAAAGGTCGCGCAGTTCGCCATTGCGAATTTCTTGTTCGGTGGTTTCTAAACGCAACTCGAGCGGCACAGTTGCCACGGGTTTAGGGGCTGGTTTTGGTTTGACCGTAGGTGCAGCTGGTTTTGGTGCAGCTGGCACGGGTTTGAGTGGCTGTGCCGGTGCAACGGGTTGCTGGGTAGGTGCGGCAGGCTGTACAGGATTGCTTGGGGCTGGGACTGGGGTTGGCAAAGTCGGGTCTGGCTGGCTCGGTGCAGGCACTGGGTCAGTTGGGCTGCTTGGCGGGGTGGTCGGCGCATTTGGGTCGGTTGGCGGGGCTACTTGAGCCGCAGCCACCGCCAAAACCGCCACCAAAATCAGGGCAATCAAGGCTTTCATAAGTCAGTAGTTTAACCGATAGAATACAGACGTATGTACACATTATACCCGAGGATGCTTTGAAGCCCCACCCACGAATTCTAGGACTGATGAGCGGCACCAGTGCCGATGGTGTGGATGCTGTGCTGCTCGAGCTGATTGGTTTCCCGCCCTTGGGTGAAGGCGGACAAGCCCCAATCCTCGAGCCAGCCCTCCCTAGGGCGAGGGTTTTGGAACATATTTACACGCCTTACCCAGATGATTTGCGTCTTTGGGTACTCCAAGCCATGCAGGACAAGATCGGAGTCTCGAGTCTGACACAATTGTCCTTTGCACTGGGCGAATTTTACGCTGCCGCAGCCAAAGACTTGGCTCGAGAGGCTGACCTGATTGCCAGTCATGGGCAAACGGTCTATCACATTCCGCGCTTAGACGAAACTCGAGATTGGCGGGTGTGCGGTACGCTGCAAATTGGCGACCCAGCTTTTCTTGCGCTACAAACTGGCAAACCAGTTATTTCGGATTTTCGCAGTGCTGATATGGTAGCAGGCGGACAAGGAGCGCCGCTTGTGCCGTTTGCTGATCGGGTTTTTTTTGCCGAAAGCCATGTGCGCCGAGCGGTGCATAACCTTGGTGGAATCTCTAACCTGACGTATTTACCAAACCTCGAGGCAGCCGAAGTGCTGGCATTTGATACTGGACCAGCCAATTGCTTAATAGATGAAACCATGAACCGACTTGGACAACGCTTTGATGACGGTGGTCGAATTGCTGCATCGGGTAAACTCGAGCCAAAACTACTCGAACTCTGGCAACAAGACCCGTACTTAGAACTGATGCCACCCAAAAGCACTGGGCGCGAATACTGGACACTCGAGAAACTGCCAAGCGTTTTTGAATTAGCCCCCAAAGATATTGTGGCAAACGTCACCGCACTGACTGCCAAGATCATTGCTGACCAATACCAGCGTTTTATCACACCACATGGCTTAGATGAAATCCTGATTGCTGGTGGTGGTACAGCTAACAATATCTTGATGCAACAAATCGCCTCGAGCTTCAACATACCAGTGCAGAAACTCGAGGATTCAAAATTTGGCGAATACGGTTTTACCAGCGCCACCCGAGAAGCAGCGGCTTTTGCACTCTTGGGCTACTACGCTTTTCAAGGCTGGCAGAACACCCTGCCACAAACCACAGGTGCAACTCGAGCTGTGATTGCAGGGCGACTGACCTTACCGTAGGTTCTAGGTTTTACTTCAAAAACGGCACATTCTTAAAACTCGAGCCGAGAATATCCTTGCTCGGTACGTTCAACCAACCATCGAGTGCTGTGGCGTAGACTTGCCTAAAATCGGTGGTCATGATTGGGTCGCCGTCGTTGAGTTTCTCGAGGTCTGGGTACGCGCCGTACAAGCCGCCTTTGACGCCGTCGCCAATAGCAAACATCAAACCTGCTTTTCCGTGGTCAGTGCCAGCGCTGGCATTTTCGGCAAGTCGGCGTCCAAATTCGGAGAAACCAATGATCATCACGTCTTGTAAACGCCCTTGTTTCTCGAGGTCAGCGCGAAATGCCATGATGCAAGATGCCAACGTCTCGAGCAGGTCTGGGTGGTCTTCTGGTTGGGCGGCGTGGGTGTCGTAGCCGCCTTGGGAGGTGTAAAACACCCGTGGTCCAACATCAGCGCTGATCAAACGAGCAATGTCACGCATGGTACTTGCAAGGTTGCCTTCGGGGTAGGTCGCGCCGGGTTTATATTTGCTGACGCCTTTTTGCACACTGTCAATGTTCGAGAACATCTGGTTGGTGGCATTGCGAATGGTTTCGGCGCGTCCGGGCAATTGAGAACCAAGCATCACATCCACAGCGGACTTGGCTTCCGCAGGAAGTTTTAATTGAAAACTATCAATGTTGGCAATGCTGGGCAGGATAATATCCGCGCCACGCAAGGCTTGAGGGGTTGTACCGCCAAAATTGGTGGCACAAAATGGATCACCGTATTTTTCGGCGATTTTACCAATCCAACCATCGTGTTCTCGAGCGCTGGGGTCGGCGGTGTGCCAAATTGCCATGCTTTCAAAGTGGCTGCGGTTGGGATTGGGATAGCCCACACCTTGCACCAAACCCATTTGCCCATTATCCCAGAGTTTCATCAGTGGTTTGAGGCTGGGGTGCAGACCAACATCTGAAGACAGCGTCAGCACATCTTTTTTGTCAACCGCAATCGTTGGACGAGCCGCGTAGTATGCGCCATTGCTGTACGGCACAAGGGTATTCAGGGCATCGTTACCGCCAGATAATTGAATCACCAC
>JAAFJQ010000265.1 GCA_013298185.1 Deinococcales bacterium | reverse complement strand
CAAGGTTTTGCTGCTGGATGAATCCTTATCGGCACTCGATGCCAAACTTCGTAAGGAGATGCAGCTCGAGTTAAAGCGGTTACAACAAGATACAGGGATTACTTTTGTTTTTGTGACCCACGACCAAGAAGAAGCCCTCACCATGTCTGACCGCATCGCTGTGATGAAAACTGGCAAACTCGAGCAAATCGGTACGCCCACCGAAATCTATGATTTTCCTCGCACGCGGTACGTGGCAGATTTTATTGGTGAAACCAATTTTTTAACAGGATTGTCCGAAGCAGGCGGCGTGCGCCTATCAGACGGGCAACTGCTCGAGACCACCCACAACCGCCCACCCGCCTCGAGTGTGGATGTGGCAATCCGCCCCGAACGAGCGCGGCTCTCGAGCCAAGGGCTAGATGCCACGGTGCGCGAAGTGGTCTACCTCGGCACGGACACCGTGGTTTACCTCGAGTTGGCAACTGAGATTTTTAAGGTGCGATTGCAAAATGCTTCAGGCGCAGGGCAAACCGTCGCGGCTGGTCAAACCGTCAAACTCGAGATTCCTCCAAGTGCTGTTCGCCTGCTCGAGGTGAGCGAATGAAAGCCTTACTCGGACGCTGGGCGCTGATTGTCCCTGCTGGACTGCTGATTTTTGCCTTCATGGTTCTACCGATGCTGCTCATGGCACTGATGTCATGGCTCGAGCCAGCCCAATTTGGTGGAGTGAAGTGGGGGCAGTATACCCCCGAGTCGTACATCAAATTCTTATTTGACCGCAATTTAGACGATTCGTTATCGCTCAACACCGATTATCTTTCAATCTTCTCGAGGTCATTTTGGTTATCGCTCGTCACCACCATCACCACGTTACTCGTAGCCTTTCCCGTGGCGTTCTACATTGCACTGCAACCACCCAAACGCCGCACTTGGCTGATGCTGCTCATCACCATACCGTTCTGGACAAACTTATTGGTACGCACATATGCTTGGATTTTGCTGTTACGCAACGGCGGTTTAATTGACTCGAGCCTCAGCGGACTTGGTTTACTCAGTGCGCCACTGAACATCATGTACACACCACTGGCGGTGCAAATCGGCTTGGTTTATGCCTTCTTGCCATTCATGGTTCTGCCCATCTACACCAGCCTCGAGAAACTCGATTGGCGTTTGCTCGAGGCAGCCTATGACCTGTACGCCAACCGATGGCAGACCTTACGACGCATTGTGCTACCACTGGCAGCCCCGGGCATGGTGGCAGGGTGCATATTGGTGTTTGTACCAGCGCTTGGCACGTACTTTATTCCAGAGCTATTGGGTGGCTCGAAAACACTGATGATTGGCAATTTAATTCAACAACAATTTGGCACTTCGCGCAATTGGTCGTTTGGTGCGGCGTTATCGTTTGCGTTACTGGCAATTGTGCTGATTTTTATGTTGTTTTACGCTTTGCGTTTCCGTGGAAAAGGCAGCCTGACATGATTAACTCGAGCAACCCGCTTTGGCGTTACCCAAGTCTAAGCATTTTGATGGTTGTGTTCTTCTTGTTTTTGTACATTCCCATTGTCGTGCTGATTGTTTTATCGTTTAATCAAAATCAAACCGCCACCATCTGGACAGGTTTTTCGCTGAATTGGTACAAAGTGGTTCTCGAGAATCCCAATATTATCCGAGCCACGCAGAATTCCTTGATTGTGGCAAGCATCTCAACGATTATTTCGACTGTTTTTGCCACCCTCGCGGCGGTGGGCATGGCGGGTAAGAACTTCAAAGGGCAGAATGTTTTTAATGGTTTGGTCGGATTGCCGTTGCTTGTCCCCGAGATTGTCACCGCCGTTGCCAGTTTGCTTTTTTTCCTAGCCATTGGTCTCGAGCTTGGTTTAACCACCGTGATTCTGGCGCACACCGTTTTTTGTATTCCCTTTGCGTACTTGCCCATTCGTGCGAGGCTCGAGGGTTTAGACCCCAAACTGCTCGAGGCGGCTTCTGATTTGTACGCCAAGCCTTTCACTGCCTTTACTCGAGTCACCTTGCCGCTTCTGCTGCCCGGTATCATCTCTGGGGCGATGCTTGCTTTTATCACCAGCATGGATGACTTTGTGATTACCTTTTTTGTGGCTGGCGCTGGTGCGACTACCCTGCCCGTGTATATTTTCGGTATGATACGCACTGGAATCTCACCTGAAGTCAATGCCATTTCCACTTTGCTGTTCGCCGCATCGCTCGTGATTGTGTTGTTGTCGTTTGTGATTGGTCAGAAGAAAACGTAAACTTGGGCAATACCTCAATGTGTTCGCTCACAGGGCAGGCAAGCCCCGCCCCTACAAGATTGCACTTTTACCTTTCCTCTTTAACCTTTAACCTGCTTTTTCTGGAGGCTGTATGAACAAAAAGTTGCTCGTGGTATTCGGTGTCCTTAGTGCTGTGGCAGTCGTGGCGTATGCCCAAACGCCTAAGGCGGAAATCAATTTGTACAACTGGTCGAATTACATCCCGCCAGATTTGTTGAAGAAGTACGAAACTGAAACGGGTGTGCGGGTCAATTTGGATGTCTATGACTCCAATGAATCTTTGCTCGCCAAACTCAAAGCTGGTGCAACGGGTTACGATGTGATTGTTCCTTCGGATTACATGGTGAAAATCATGACTGATGAGGGGATTCTCGAGAAAATTGATGCCAGTAAGCTCAGTAACTTCAAGAACGTTCAAGCCTTCTCTGCCAAACCACCGTTTGATGCGACTCGAGCCTACTCCGCGCCGTACATGTGGGGCGTGACTGGTTTTACCTACGATTCTAAGCGCGTTCCGGGTGGCAAGCTCGATGATTCTTGGAAGTCGTTTTTTGAACCTCCTGCGGCGCTCAAAGGGCAGATTGTGGCGCTCAACGACCCCACCGAAATGTGGAACGCTGCCACGATTTACCTGAAAATTGATCAATGCACCACCGATGCCAAACAAGCCGAGCGGGTCTTGACGCTGCTCGAGAAACAAAAACCATTCCTCGCTGCTTACAATTCGGATGGCACGATTGAGAGAATGCAAGCTGGCGAAGTGATTATGCACCACCAATGGAACGGCGCAGCTCACCGCACCAAGCAAAAACTCAAAACTGGTGTGTTTGTTTACCCCCGCGAAGGCATTCCGTTCTGGAACGATAATTTCGCCGTGCCGAAAACCGCTAAGAACAGAGCCGAAGCCATCAAATTCATCAATTGGATGATGACCCCCGAAGCCATCGCCATTGCCAGCAATTTCACGGGTTATAACAACAGCATCAAAGGCGCAGATAAGTTCTTCGACGCTGCCCTAAAAACCGATCCTGCCGTCAACACCCCCGCCAACCTGACCAACCGTTTCCGTCCCAATAAAATCTGCTCGAGTGCCAATATTGCACTGCGTGACAAGGTTTGGACGAGGCTGAAAAGATAGGTTTAAGGTCAAAGGTTAAAGAGGAAAGCAAAAACCTCTTTAACCTTTCCTCTTTCCACTTTAACCTTATGCAGACCATTTACTCTGAACAACATAAACTCCATCATGGCGATTTTGAACTGATCGCTGATGGTCTTGTGCCTGTGTTTGAAATGCCGCGTCGGGCGGAGATTATTCTGGCTCGAGTCAAAGCGGTGGGCTTGGGTGAAATTCTTGCGCCTAAAGACTTTGGACTCGAGCCGATTAAACGGATTCACTCACCTGCTTTTGTGCGTTTCCTCGAGAATGCTTGGGCGGAATGGGCGGCGGCAGGTCATGCCAAGCACGCGCTGCCGTACACATGGGCAGTGCGTGGCATGAACCAAACTCGAGAACCTGTGGCGATTGAAGCCAAACTGGGTTTTTATAGTTTGGATGCGGCTGCGCCGATCACGCCAACCACTTGGGCGGCGATTACCAGCAGTGTCAATGTGGCTTTGACGGGGGCTGAGCTGGTCAAGAATGGCTTGAGCAGCGCGTTTGCGCTGTGCCGCCCGCCGGGGCATCATGCGGCGGCGGATTACATGGGCGGGTATTGTTTTTTTAATAATGTGGCGGTTGCAGCGCAGTATTTCTTGGATAATGGCGCGGCTCGAGTGGCGATTCTGGACATTGATTACCACCACGGCAATGGTACACAGAGTATTTTTTATGCTCGAGATGATGTACTGCTGGTCAATCTGCATGGCGATCCTAGTGTTGAGTATCCGTATTTCTTGGGTTACGCCGATGAGACTGGCTCGGGCGTTGGTGAGGGGTTTAACATCAATTACCCAATGCCGCACGGCATAAGTTTTGCAACGTGGTTCTCGAGTTTAGAATTGGCTTGTCAAAAAATCCAAGCTTATAAACCCGATGTGCTGCTGGTTTCTTTGGGCGTGGATACGTTCAAAGGCGATCCTATTTCAAAGTTCTTGCTCGAGTCAGATGATTACTTGAAAATTGGATCACAAATCGCTGGGTTAAACATACCGACGCTGTTTGTCATGGAAGGCGGTTACGCCGTCGAGGAAATCGGTGTGAATGCCGTTAATGTGCTGCTTGGTTTTGAGCAGTCGAGCTAAAAACCAGTGTTCAGCAAACTTTACAAATTTGGTACGAGCAATGAATAATACCAAGTTAAGGTGTATACTCTTGTATGACACGACCAAGATTACAACTAACCAACCATGCAAGCCTCGAAGAACTCGAACAAGGCTACCGTCAAGCCAAAGACCCCATCGAAAGAAGCCACTGGCAAATCATCTGGTTATTCCACCAATACCAAGATGCTTATGTAGTCGCTA
>JAAFJQ010000264.1 GCA_013298185.1 Deinococcales bacterium | reverse complement strand
TAACCAAACCCACGTTCTCTCGAGCAATTTTGTTCATCAATATGACCCAACTTTTGGATTCTCGACCAAATCAATTGAATACGTCTTTGAAAGATAGGTTGCATACTTGTGTGCAAACGGTAGCTCAAAGAGGGGTGCTAGGGTCAGAGATTTGGTTTTTTAGTCCCCCTCTTTTAGGGGGAAACGCGAGGAACGAGCGACCCTGCCCGTAAGGTGCATCTTTAGGGTCAAGACAGCGTGGGGAGTGCTTTTGTCAGCGCTCGAGTTTCAGGGGTTGTTCGTCCTCGAGAAAAGCGCTACAATGCTCTTCAGTTGTTCCTCGAATCTTTCGAGGCGGGTTTTTGCCCGCCTCGTTCTTTTTGGGGTCGAACACAAAGTGAGGTGAGTTATCGCAGACATTTCAACCATTGCAACAAGCGTCCTCGAGCCGTTGGGGTACGAGGTGCTTGAAGTGCAAATCGGCGGCGGAAAACAAACAACCACAGTCCTGATCCGAATAGACAAACTCGATGAAACCCCTGTCGCCACCGCCGACCTCGAGCGAGCCAGTCGGGTGGTGAGCCTCGAATTTGATCGCTTGGACCCGATTCAAAGCGCGTACCGACTCGAGTTTGAATCGCCCGGAAGCAAACGCCCTCTCTTGCGTCAACGCCATTTTGAGCGGATGCTTGGCTTAAAAGCCAAAGTCAAAGTCCCCGGTGTTGGTGGTTTTATCGGCAAAATCATCGAAGTCACCCCTGAATCCGTGACCCTCGAGGGAGACAAAGAAGAACGCCGAACGTTTGCACTGGCAGGTATCGAAGCGCATTTGACGGAATTTCCGGATAGGCACAGATAGAGGTAAAAGAGGAAAGTAGCTTTAACCTTTCACCTTTGACCTTTAACCTAAAAAAGGAGGAGGCTACCAGCCCGCAAAGCTGCCAAGCCCAACAACATGACCAAAGATCAACAAAAAGAATTTATCACCGCGCTCGAGGAGTTGGCCATTTCTCGAGGTATGGACAAAATGGCATTGGTGAAAGCCTTTGAAGAGGCATTGCAAGACACGTATATGAAACGGGTTGAGCAGGGCAAACGGGTCGAGGTTTCTTTGGACCCCGAGTCGGGTTCGCTCGAGGTGCTGATTATTAAGGAAGTGGTGGAGAAAGTTGAGGATGAAAACACCCAAATTTCGCTTGCCGATGCTTTGGAGTTGGACAGCGATGTCGAACTTGGTATGGAAATGGAATTCCCTGTGCCTTACGAGAATTTCAGCCGTATCGCCCTGCAAAACGCTAAGCAAGTCCTGACGCAAAAAATGCGTGAAGCTGAACGCAGCGTGGTTTATAACGAGTACAAAGACCGCGAAGGCGAAGTGCTGACTGCCAGCGTGGCTCGAGTGGACAACAAAGGCAATATTTTTGTTGAACTCGGACGCGGCGAAGCAATCATGCCACCCAAGGAACAAATCCCCGGTGAGCGTTTGATTGGTGGTACACGCACCAAAATTTATTTGAAAGAAGTCGCCATGACCAACCGTGGTCCGAGCATCCTCGCCTCGAGAGGCGCACCAGAGTTACTAATGCACCTCCTGCGCCAAGAAGTGCCAGAAGTTGCCGATGGCACAGTGGAAGTCAAAGCCATTGCTCGAGAAGCTGGTCAACGCTCCAAAATCGCTGTCACCAGCCGCAACAGCAACGTAGACCCCATCGGTGCGTGCATCGGACATCGTGGTAGCCGAATCCAAGCCGTGACCGCCGAAATCGGACGCGAGCGAGTGGATGTGATTCAGTTCGACACCAACGCCAGAGAATTCATCAAGAACGCCCTCTCACCTGCCAAAGTCGGTAACATCGAAATTGACACCGAAGGCAAAGAAGCTCGAGTCACCGTCACCGCCGATCAATTATCGCTCGCCATTGGCAAGGGCGGTCAAAACGTTCGCCTCGCCGCCAAACTAACTGGTTACAAAATAGACCTCCAAGAAACCGCCAACGTCGCTGACCTCGATGCCGCCATGGAAAAAGCCTCACAAGACGGCGGAAAATCCTCCACCGCAAGGGATAAATTCGCTGCCCTGTTCAGCGCCAGCCCTGACGGAGAAACCAAGGACTCGAGGAGTCAGAAGGACTGACGAAGGACAAAGGATAAAGGACGAAGGCAAATTGCTCGAGAACTTTCTCCTTTCCTCTTTAACCTTTCCTCTTTCCTCTTTTACCTCAAACTGCCCTTATGAAACCTCCCCGCACCCCTCACAAACAATTCGACGCTTCGGGTAAACGCATTCCGATTCGGACGTGTGTGGTTTGTCGCGTTCGGTTGCCGCAAAGCTCGGTGCTGCGGCTTGGGCGGGATACGGCGGGTTTGTTACAACCTGATCCAGCGCGGCGGCTGGTAGGACGCGGGGTGTACCTCTGCTCGAGTGCTGTGTGTCACACACCCAAAGCCTTGATGCGCCTTTCTCGAGCTGACGCGCCGCGTTTAGCAACACTATTGGAAATTCACTTTAAGCCCTCTTGAGACCATTCGGGTCAATCAAACCCTCTCGAGAATCCCATGAGAAACTAATCTTTTTTTCAAAGCTCGCAGCTCATAGCTCATAGCTCAAAGCCCAAAAGCCCAAAGCTCATAGCTCAAAGCTCGCAGCTCCCCACCGGAGGAAGCCATGTCCAAAATTCGCATTTTCGCGCTTGCCAAAGACTTAAACGTAGACAGTAAGCGAATGCTCGAGATTCTGCACGATATGGGAGTCGAAGCCAAAACCGCTTCGAGTTCAATAGATGAAGAAACTGCTGAGCTGGTTAAAGCCCTGATTGCCGAGGAGAACAAACCCGCCGCGCCTGTTGCGGCAGTTGCCCCAGAGCCACAACCCGAGCCAGAACCAGTGGTACAAAAAGAAATCCCGCATCGTCCGCCTGTGGTCACGATCATGGGACACGTTGACCATGGAAAAACCAGTTTGCTGGATTACATCCGCAAAACCAAAGTCGCCGAGAAAGAAGCGGGTGGCATCACCCAGCATGTCGGTGCGTTTGAGGCGATTACTTCGGGTGGCAAAGTGGTGTTCATTGATACCCCCGGTCACGAAGCCTTCACCAGCATCCGCGCTCGAGGTGCAAGTGTTGCCGATGTTGCCGTGATTGTGATTGCTGCCTCCGAAAGCCTGATGCCGCAAACCCGCGAAGCCATTGCTCACGCCAAAGCTGCCAAAGTGCCAATCATTGTGGCAATCAACAAAATAGACTTACCAAACGCCAATGTGGACAAAGTCATGACCGACCTGATGCAAGTTGAACTTGTGCCAGAAGCCTTCGGTGGTGAAACGATTACCGTGCCAATCAGCGCTCGGACAGGCGAAGGTGTGGACAAACTGCTCGAGAATATTTTGCTGCTTGCCGAACTCGAGGATTTACGCGCCGACCCAGAAGGCGAATTCAAAGGTGTGATTATCGAAGCCAAAGTGGACAAACAAGCCGGCGTGCTTGCCACCGTTTTGGTGCAAAACGGTACGCTCGAGGTCTCTGATTTTGTGGTGGTGGACGAACTCTACGGCAAGGTACGCGCCATGACCGATGGTTTCGGCGAGCGCGTAAGTAGTGCCACGCCCGGAACAGCCGTGCAAATCCTAGGTTTCAGTGAAACTCCAGTGGCGGGTGAACTGGTGGCTCGATCCAAAAACGAACACCTTGCTCGAGAAATCATTGAAACCACCAAGCAAAAACGCCTTGATGCTGCCAGCGCCAAAGCCGCCGCTAAGCGCTTGCAAAGCCAAAGCGCGGCGATGTCACTCGAGCAGTTGCTCGGTAAGCCCGGTGAAATCCCCGTCGAGAAGCGCGTGGTGACACTCGTGGTACGTGCCGACACCCAAGGCTCACTCGAGGCGTTAAACGGCATTCTGGCACGCGAGAACAAAGAGGATGTCGAAGTCAACATCTTATTGGCAGGCATCGGCGCACCAACCGAAGGCGATGTGTTACTTGCCTCCACCGCCGAAGGTGCAAAAATCATGTGCTTTAGCGTCACCGCATCGGGTGGCGTGAAGAAAATGGCAGACTTGAAGAAAGTCGAAATCAAGACGTACCGCATTATTTACGAATTAATCGAAGATGTCCAAAAAATGATTCGTGGCACGATTGAACCAACTTACGAAGAGCGCTTAATCGGCAAAGCCGAAGTTCGCATGATTATCAAAGTGCCAAAAGCAGGTGGCAACATTGCAGGATCATACGTTCTCGAGGGCAAGCTGATGCGAAACGGCAAAGCTCGAGTCATCCGCGCCAAGAAAGAAATCTGGAAAGGCACCATTGCAGGGCTTAAGCGCTTCAAAGACGATGTGCGTGAAGTCATGCACGGCTTTGAATGTGGTATCAATTTAAATGGTTTTGATGAATTTGAACCAGGTGACATCATCGAAGTCAGTGAAGTTGTAGAAATCAGTGCATAAACAAAAATTGCACAATGGGCGATAAGCCATTTGCTCGAGTCACAACTTCTCAGGATATACAAAATTGCAATAGGGAAGCCCCTCACCCGACTTCGTCACCCTCTCCCAAAGTACGCGCTTCTTGACCCTAAACACGCACCTTGTAAGTTAATAATAGGAGTCAGTACAACAAGTCCAAGCGCACCTAGACCTTCGAGGTCGTCCGTCAGCAAGACTGTTGTGCTGAACTTCGCTTCAACCGAGTCCGAACGGCTGCCTGAACCCCGAGTTCGCTTTGCAAGGAAGGACGATTTTGAAGATGCTCCAAGGAGATC
>JAAFJQ010000263.1 GCA_013298185.1 Deinococcales bacterium | reverse complement strand
AGATCTCCTTGGAGCATCTTCAAAATCGTCCTTCCTTGCAAAGCGAACTCGGGGTTCAGGCAGCCGTTCGGACTCGGTTGAAGCGAAGTTCAGCACAACAGTCTTGCTGACGGACGACCTCGAAGGTCTAGGTGCGCTTGGACTTGTTGTACTGACTCCTATTATTAACTTACAAGGTGCGCGTTTATGGTCAAGAGAAGCGAGGGGGAGTGCGTGAGAGTTTGCGCTCTTTCGATTAGAACGTTAAGTAGTTTCCTTGAGCTGATGCTCGAGACTCTGCAATTTTGTTCAAGACAGCCCAAAACCAATTGCGTAGACTTGAGCCATGTTTTGGAAAGGATTTCGGGCAATCATGCCCCTGTACCTCGGCATTATTCCTTTTGCCTTGGCGTATGCGGTGACGGCTCGAGCGGCTGGCTTGGGGATTCTCGAGACTCAGGCGTTGTCGGTGTTGGTCTTTGCAGGTGCGAGTCAGTTCAGTGCTGCGCCGCTTTTAGGAGCTGGGGTCAATGGCTTTGCGATTGTCCTGACCACGTTTCTTCTGAATGTTCGTCATTTGCTGTATGGCATTTCGATAGCTCGAGTCCTACCCAACATGACTTTGCGCCAACGGATTTTCGGTGCGTACTTTCTGACCGATGAAGCCTTTGGTACGTTTATCGCCAGTGGCGTGAAGGACTACCGTTTTTTCTTCGGGGCGTGTATTTCGTTGTTTGTTTCTTGGAATGCTTTTACCTTGGTTGGCGCTCTCGCCTCGAGCCTCGTGCCAGACCCCGTGGCGTTGGGTGTGGATTTGGTTTTTCCATTGTCGTTTTTGGCGCTGCTGATTCCAATCTTGAAAACCAGAATTGAATGGCTGGTGGCTGGTTTCTCGAGCCTCGCTGCTTTTTTGCTTGTGCCTAGGCTACCATCTGGCTTAGGGATTTTGGTGGTTGGTGTGCTGGGCAGTTTGCTTGGGGCTTGGTTGACAAAGGATGAACCAGTGCAAACCCAAGTTTCTCTCGAGGATGCGGCTCGGGAGGTCGCATGAATTTCTGGCTGACAGTGCTGGGTATGTTGGCTGTGACCTTCGGCTCGAGGTTGGCTGGAATGCTTTTGACCACGCCTTTGCCGCCATTTTGGGTTCGCTTTGTGCGTTTTGTACCGATAGCAGTGTTTGCAGCGCTGATTATTCCGAGTCTCGAGGGTACGCGGGGCGAGGGGCTGCCTCGAGTGATTGGGGCGGTGTTGTGTGGAGTCTTGGCGTGGCGCACCAAACAACTTTGGATTGGATTATTTGCTGGAATGCTTGGATTTTGGATTATGAGAAACCTTCCCCTAATGTAACTTAGATTGCATTTTAAAATCTCTGCGAGTATACTCCCCGTGGGTTTTCAGCCTGTTCGCTCTGCTGGGAGATGCAATGTACGCCAAAAATCTACATTTTTTGCTGGAAGAAGCAGCTCAATTTGCTCGTACCATCGAATTGTATTTCCGAGGAACAGTCAATCAAGAATTTGTTTCAGGAAGTATTTTGCTTCGCTCAGGAGACGTTTTTCAATTTAGCTTAGGACAGCATGATGGTCGAAACGCCCTTGCTTTGCTGCCTCGAGTTGAATTGGTTTTGGCTGTGGCATTGACACTCGAGCAAGCACCAACCAGCAAAAACAGCAACACCCCCGAAGTCCATGAAATCCTCAAGGTTTTGCAAAGCATCATCTTAAAACAACCCTTGGAAACACCCGCGCCGACCAGCACGAAAAATTCTTTGTTATCCGAAACCACTGAAATCACCAAAAGCGTTTTAGGCGACCAAGCCATGGCGCAACTTTCAAGGATAGCAGGGCAAATTTCACCTGAGAAAAATCCGCTCGAGTTTCTCAGAGCAACCCAACAGCTATTGATTCCAATTGTTGGTCAAGACATAGCCCAAGGCATTTTGCAACCAATCAAAACCAAGTACCTGTCAGCCACTCCGCCAGCACAGCCAAGCAAAAATGTTGTTGCAACCAAGGATGTACAGAACTTATACGCCAAAGTTGAAAGTATTTTTCAAGAGTATTTTGGGGCTGGGGCAAGTATTCGATTGCAAAAAATTGCGGTTGAACACCCCCCACGAGAAAGACCAACGGAGTTCTTACATGCGTGCCAAAGCCTCTTAAATCCGATTCTCGGGGAAGGTGCAGTTCAGAAATTATTCAAAAATTTGTAATGGAATGGCGGCTGTTCGATACGTCCTTATTCGTGATAGATGGGAGAAGTCTATGCAAATTGTCAATATTGTTTTCGATTTTGTCTTGTGCTTTACCGCGCTGTGGATGATTCAAGTGGTGCGTAAATCTGGTTTAGGTGGGGTCATGGGAAACACCCTTGGGTACATCACGATTGGAGCTGTGGTGCTGGGCGTTGCCCATATGTTAGAAACAATTACTTTTGAAGTGATTAAATTGCAAGATATTCCGCTTGGCGAGTTCTTGCATCGTTGCATTGTCCTGGCTGGCTTTGTGTTTTTGATTATTGGAATGCAAGGCTTATCAAAACTACGCCGACCAAACTAACCTGTTGATCACAAGTGAATACACCCATGTTGAGACAAAAAACAAAAATGGGTGTATAAATTGTGTATGAAGCAACAATCTTTTATTTTGGTTGGACTGCTGGCAGTGGCGTGCAGCACCCTCTCGAGTTCGGCTGTGCCGAACAACCTCAATCCAATTGTCTTTGTCACCCAAGTACCCATTGCACCTGATTTCACCACCATCGGCTCGACGTTTGGCAATCACCTTGCCACCATGGAAAGCGTGGCTCGAGGCGGTGATTTATACATTCGTTACCCCGATGGCAAACTGAAGAACCTAACCCAAGCGGCTGGTTTTGGTGTCTCGAGCGGGATGCAAGGCGCTAAAGCAATAGCAGTGCGTGACCCAAGTGTGCATTGGAACGGCAAAAAAGTTGTTTTTAGCATGGTGGTTGGCGCTCCAGCAGCGCAGTACGATTACAAGGATTTCTTTTGGCAAATGTATGAAGCCAGCAACCTCGAGGCAAATCAAACGCCAATCATCACCAAGATTGCTAATCAGCCGCCTTATAACAATGTTTCTCCGATTTACGGCACCGAGGATCGTATTATTTTTACTTCTGACCGCCCACGCGATAACTCGAGCCACCTCTACCCGCAGCGTGATGAGTATGAATCGGCGTACACCAACACAGGTTTATGGAGCTTAGACCCGCAAAGCGGTAATTTGAAACTGCTGAATCACGCGCCAAGCGGTAACTTCACGCCGACCTTGGATAGCTTTGGACGCATCATCTTCACCCAATGGGATCACTTGAAGCGCGACCAACAAGCCGATGCTGACAAATACGCTGGTGGTAGTTCTGGCACGTTCAACTATGCTTCTGAGGCTGCCAATGCCGCCAAACTCAACTCTCGAGCTGAGGTTTTCCCCGAGCCTCGAGTAGATCAAGAGATTGCTGGTACAAACCTCAACAAGCACGATTTCAACCAGTTTTTCCCTTGGATGATTCTCGAGGATGGCACGGAATCCGAAACCCTGAACCACGCAGGGCGACACGAACTGATGAGCGGCGATGCAAGGGGTTACATTGAACCTAGCCTGACCGATGACCCAACGCTGGAAACCTTCAGCCCACCAAATTTAAGTACCAATCAGAACTACATCGAGAACATGTTCCAGTTAAAAGAAGACCCGAAGAATGCTGGCGTGTATTACGGCATCAATGCTCCAGAGTTCAATACCCACTCGAGTGGACAAATTGTCAGTTTGAACGGAGCGCCAAGTGTTCCCGTCAACAACATGAAGATCACGTACATCACAGATCGCGCCACAGCCAATCCAAGAGACGAAAATGCGAGTGCCAACCCCGCGCATTCGGGTATGTACCGCGACCCATTGCCACTGACCAATGGGGATTTATTGGTGGCGCACAGCCCAGAAACCCGAGCTGATAAAACTGGCTCGAGCCTCACCGCTTCGCGCTATGCGTACCGCATCAAGACCATGAAAAAACTGGGTAACGGCTTATGGGCGGCAGACCAAGCCCTGACAGGCGGTATTTCCAAAAGCCTCGAGTTTTGGAGTCCAGATGTCAAAGTCACGTATTCAGGCAACCTCTGGGAGTTGCAACCCGTGGAACTTGTTGCTCGAGTCCGACCAGCCAAACGCATTGAACCACTGCCGAGCCTCGAGCAACAAGTCTTTGCCCAAGCTGGGGTGAGTGAAGCCGCGCTGAAAACCTATTTGACCAACAACAATCTGGCACTGGCGATTATTCGCAATGTCACCACCCGAGATGCGGCGGACAAGCAACAGCCATTTCACCTTCGGGTTCCAAACGGTGTGCAGTCACTCGGCTCGAGTTACACAGCAGGACAGAAAATCTATGATGTCAGCCAATTGCAATTCTTCCAAGGCGATCTGATACGCGGTTATGGCGGCACTGCCAGTCCTCGAGCAGGGCGGCGGGTTTTGGCGCAGGTACTCAATGACACCAAAGCGGTTCAGAGCAACACTGCCTTTGCCAGTTTCACCCCAAGCACCGGAAGTGTCAGCGTCTCGAGTGACGGCAGTGTGGCAGCCTTTGTGCCAGCTAAACGAGCCTTGTCGTGGCAACTGACCAGCCCCAACAACACCCCAGTTGTCCGAGAGCGGTACTGGGTGACATTCCAAGCTGGCGAGATTCGGGTTTGTACCAGTTGTCACGGCTTAAATGACCAAGACCAAGCAGGTAAGGCAA
>JAAFJQ010000262.1 GCA_013298185.1 Deinococcales bacterium | reverse complement strand
GTGCATCCACCGTGACTTGTCGGTCAAAACGACCTGGTCTGAGTAGCGCTGCATCGAGTACATCTGGGCGATTGGTGGCTGCCAGAATAATAATGTCGTGCTTATGTTCAAACCCATCCATTTCCACAAGCAGTTGATTTAGGGTTTGTTCGCGTTCGTCGTTGCCGCCACCCATACCAGAACCGCGTTTACGTCCAACGGCATCTATTTCGTCTATAAAGACAATACAGGGTGCAGTTTTGCGAGCTTGTTCAAATAAATCACGGACTCGAGCAGCGCCAACACCAACGAACATTTCTACGAAATCTGAACCACTAATCGTAAAAAACGGTACTCGGGCTTCACCTGCTACGGCTCGAGCCAGTAAGGTTTTGCCACTTCCGGGTGGTCCGATTAACAACACACCTTTGGGGATTCGAGCGCCAATGTCGTGGTACTTGGTGGGGGTTTTTAGGAAATCCACAACTTCGGAGAGTTCTTCTTTGGCTTCGTCGCAACCTGCAACATCTTTGAATAAGGTGCTGGGTTTTTCGACTTGTTTGGCTCGAGATTTCCCAAAATTCATTGCGCCATCCGAGCCGCCACGCATTCCACGAATCATAAACCATAAGAAGACACCTAAAATCAGAATTGGAACAATGTTGAGCAATATTGCCAACCAACCAATGTTGCCAACTTCGCGCACCGTCACATTGCTAATGCCTTGTTCAACCAAAAAAGTTGGTTTTGCCCAATTGTCCTCGGAAGTGGTACTGGTGCGGTACTTGATGTTTGATTTACTTTCACGCAGAGTAAACTCGAGTTCAACCAAATTGCCAGCGGCTCGTCCAATCACCACGCTCGTCACTTCTTGCCCTTTGACTCGAGCCGCGAATTGACTGATGTCAAAATCAGTTGGCGTCGAATCAGAACGCAAATTGATGCTGATCACCAGCACCAACGCAATGGCGAGGAGCAAAGCAACCCAGATATTGATGATCGGGCGTTTCATGCAACACAGCATACTGCTACTTTGATAAAGTTCGTGCGAAGAATATCCCTATAAATCAGTCCCTTGAGAAAACTGAACAAAGATGCTAGGGTCTTAGGGCTGTTGAACGAGGCGCGTGGCTGCTGGACTCATCAACATGTTGTTGCGCTCCGTCGCGTAACACCCTCAAATTTGTGTATGGAAGATACACAAACTCGCGTAGGAGAACACATACTATGGTCAAAATTCGTCTCACCCGATTGGGCAATGCCCACAACCCGCACTACCGCCTTGTGGTCGTAGATGCCAAGCAAAAACGTGATGGTGGTTACTTAGAGAACTTGGGACACTACGATCCACGCAAAACCACCGAAAACTGGCTTTCAATCAACACCGAACGCGCTAAGTACTGGCTCGGAGTTGGCGCACAGGCTTCTGACACGGCTCGCCGTTTGATGAAACAAGCTGGTGTGTACAAAACAGCCGCTTAAGGACACAAAAATAAATCCCCGCTCGAGTTCCAAAGGGCGGGGATTTTATTTATCTGGACTGCGCCCTGACATCCTCAAGCGCTGCTTCAAAAGCATCTATAAAAACATCCTCGAGGGTTTGGTCATCAGAAAGTTGGGTAAAAAATTCTTGATCGGTTGCCCAGCGCAGCCGCACATCCCAAGCACTGCCAATTTTGCCTTTGGCAGCCACGGCATCGCCTAGCCATTCAACTGCCAGAACAGGGTCTATTTGCGGCACAAAAAAGCGCTCATTTCGTACTTCGTTTTCACTCGAGACGTACCAAACATTGGCTTGCAACCTAGCCCCATCGCGGCGTAAAAAGACTTGATCCACTGACCAAGAGCTAAATCGCCGCAGGTCCCTGGTCGGTCTTGGCTTGGCACGCTTGGGCATGGTTAGGAACTTAACACATTAAGAAAAAGGAATTCCAGCCTTACTTGCAATGATTTTTGCTAATTGTTCAAAGTCTTGGTAGCACCGTCTGACTGCCTCGAGATGAGCGCCAATTGCACCATCTTTTGGTGTGAGTAAAAACATGGGTTTTCTTGCTTTCATGGCTAGTGGCATCAAGCTGCGGTAGTGCTTGAGTTGAATCAGCTGATATGGGTCTTGGCTTGGTTGAATTGAATTTTGGATTGATTCACCAAGAACAACATCATGAAAGGTAGTTGGAATCTGATTCAGGAATTGTTCGTAAGCTTTCACAGGGCGATTGTCTTTGACTCCAAACTGCATCACGACATAACCCATAGGATTCATCTTGCCCTCTGGCATTGGAATATCCAGGTTGGTTGGAACTTCATTGAGACGCTTTTTCCACTCAATGCGCCAATGACTTAAAGTCGGACCAAGATTTTTTAAGCCTTGAAGTGAAAATAAATCAGGTGCGAGTGGAAAAATGACTTGATTAGCGGCTATCAAGGCTGAACGATTAATCGCTCCAAGACTTGGAGCAACATCCAAAAGTACCAGTTGGGCATTGACCAAACTTGAAGCTTTGGCAATGATTCTATAAAAGGCTGTCATGACTCGAAAAGCTCGAGCATCTTTACCTAAGCATTTTGCCCAATTTTCCGATAAGGAATCTTCAAACAATGTCAGTCCCAAGTTACCGGGAATCAAGTGTAAATTTGAACTGATAGGCTCGAGGTCAAAAGTTCTAATATCACCGCTTCCGTCAATCAGAGGTTGCAAGTGGTCAAGGATTGTGTTTGAAGTGCCAGATTGCCAAATTTCCAGTAATCTTTCATCCTCGAGAAACATTGAAGTTAAATTGGCTTGTGGGTCCAAATCAGCAACCACAACTTCAATGCCTTTTAAGGAAAACATCCAAGCCAGATGATAAACCAACGATGTCTTTCCGACACCGCCTTTGTTGTTAAAAAAAGCCAGACTATTCACTGAACCTCTTACGAATAATCACGACAACATTATGTTGATCAATTTCAAATTCAGCCTGCGGATGTCCATTGCGCTCGAGTTCTGCCTGAGCGCGTTGAATCCCGTAACCAAAGCGGTTGACGTAACCCAATGCCTTCATCGCTTCAGCAATTACAGGATTGCGATAACTGCTGTGCTTAGCGATGGTCTCGGGTGTGACTTCGCCATATAAACCACCAGGACTATGAATTTCAATTCGATCTGCGAACCAATAGAAACGAATCGGCGTAAATGACATGTAATTGCGGTGTAAGACCGCATTTAAGAGCAGTTCTCGGATGGCAATTTCTGGGTAGTCAAAAACAAGTTTTTCTTGCAGTGTCGAAATTTGCTTTAAGGTTGCATGATTATTTGTTTTGATTTGTAGCTCAAGTTCACGCAAGACACTGAGTAAATCACCAGAAATTTCTTGTTGGTCCAGTGGCTCGTCAGTCATGGTGCTATTTGGGAATTTCAAATACTGGATATACGCTCCTGGTAAGAAAAACCTCGGATTTAAGCCAAACAGTAAAATTCCACTGACCGTTGGTTGATGTTCTTTATAATGAAAAAAACGCAGTGAAGCCAATTGCTCTTCGATGCTGCGATGATTTTCAGCAATGATCTCTGGGTCAACAACAATTTGACGGTAAGCCTGAAACAATAACAGTGAAATATCGGAAAGCGAAGACTCTGGAACTGCACTGGTATCAAAGGTACTGGCTAAAGCAACCCGACGTTCTGACAAAACCCGCTCTTCTTGTTCCGTAGCGGTGGCGCGGCTTGGACCAACCCGAATGTAAGTTCTACCTTTGTAACGAACAGGTGGAAATTTTGATGGCATCACCTCAACAACTGCCACATTTCCAGTGGCAAGTGAAAATCTTTGAACTGTGATTGAAGGTAAAGGTTGGATGTTCCCATCCGATCTTAGGTTTCGCAAGCGCAGCAATAAATTATCCGTAATTTCGATTCCCTTGACTCGACCGTCATTTTCAGCTCCGATGATTAAATATCCTGGCAGACGATTATTGGGCAGATCATTTGAAAAAGCACAAACAGCTTCTGAAAATTTATCGGTGTTATCTGTTGATACAGTTCGTTCTATTCGATCTGACTCGAGGTCAAGCAAAAGTTTTTCTAGTTCATCTGGACTGATCATGATTTTCAACTCCCAATTGGTTGGGATTTTGCCACAACTCGACTAGACTATACTCCAAATAATTCGTTACACTTCTTTGCATGTTCGATTCTCACCCCAAAATTGCGCTGCATGGCTTAACTTTTGATGATGTGCTGCTGCTACCAGCCTACAGCGAAGTCACTCCCGATGTGGTCAGCACCCGCACCCGACTGAGCCGCAACATCTGGCTGAATTTACCATTGGTCTCGAGTGCTATGGACACCGTGACTGAAACTGGTATGGCAATTGCCATGGCAAGGGCGGGTGGCATTGGGATTGTGCATAAGAACCTTTCGCTCGAGCATCAAGCCGAGATGGTGCGTAAAGTCAAACGCTCCGAGTCTGGCATGATTGTTGATCCAATCACCCTGCCGCCAACAGCGTTACTCGAGGATGCTGAACACCTGATGCGTGAGTACCATATTTCGGGTGTGCCAATTGTGGATGATTCTGGCAAGCTGCTTGGGATTGTCACCAACCGCGATTTGCGCTTTGAGGATGATCTCAGTCAGCGCGTGGACAGCATCATGACCCGAGAAGACCTAATCACCGTGCCGCAAGGTACGACCTTAGATCATGCTCGAGGGGTATTTAAGCAGCATAAAGTCGAAAAGCTCTTGGTGGTTGACTCGAGTTACCGCCTGACGGGTTTAATCACGATTAAGGATTTGCAAAAACGCATGGATTTCCCCAATG
>JAAFJQ010000261.1 GCA_013298185.1 Deinococcales bacterium | reverse complement strand
TGAACGTGGTGGGGTGCTGGCGGTGCTAATTGCGAAACTCGAGGAGATTGGTTATACCGTGCGTTTTCAGGTGTTGAATGCGGCTCATTTTGGTGTGTCACAACTTCGGGAGCGTTTGTTTTTGGTCGCGGCGCAGGCTGCGTTTGTGTTTCCCGAACCGACCCATTCCAACAATGATTCTTTGTTTGGTTTACCGCCGTTTAGAACCGTGTGGGATGCCATTGCTGATTTACCTGCGCCAACTTTGAAGGGTGAACCTGAACGAGTGCCAAATCATGTGGACATTACCTCTGCTCGAGACCGTGAACGTATTTTCCATGTTCCCGAGGGCGATTTTTTGGCACGTCAGTTTCATTTACCCGAGGATATTCGTTGTAAACTCAATCCCAAGAAGGACACCACCAAGTTCAGGCGTTTGTCGCGTTTCCTGCCGAGTTTAACGTTGCGTGGTGGTGAATCGCCGTATCATCCGCTCGAGCCTCGGTACATTACGCCGCGTGAGTCGTTACGTTTGCATGGTTTTTCTGATGACCATATTCTGATTGCACCTATTCGTGGGCGTTCTGGTACGTTTCATGGTTTGGATCAGCATCGTTTGGTGGCGAATGCCGTGCCGCCGCCGCTTGCTTTTGCGCTGGCGAGTGCAATTAAGGCGCAGTTTTTGGTGGAATCTCGAGCAGAGGTGCTTTTCGCAGCATTGCCTTTAAGAGTTCCTGTTGGGACGGAACTTTTTTCGGCAGTAAAATCCCTGTAAAGGCTGTGTTGTTGCCAGTAAATGGGAGTCCTGCATTGCCTGTGATTCGGTTGATGGTGCTGGTTTCGCCTGTGTTGCTGTCTATGCCAAATACAATCAGGTGAATGTTGTTTTGTGCGCTGCTTTCTTGGTTTTGGATGGCGTGGCTCGAGAGTCGGGTGGTAGCTTCAATTTCGCTTAGGAATTGGTCTTGGAGTAACCAGAATGTTTTACCACCCCAGCTTTCGGCACAGGCAGATTTCGCAAAGAGTTGAGTTGCCATACGTCCCCAGACTTGGCGTTTGTTGATGCTGGGTGTGCTGTGTGGTAAGCCTAGAATGGCTTTTTTGAAAGCACTAGAAATGTCTGTGCCTTTACGTTTATTCGAGCCAGAGGTGCTGGCGGTCATGACTTCGAGAATGGCAAATGGCTCAAGGGTCGGGATCAAAATTGAGTTGTTTGTGGCTCGAGTTCGGAGTTGTCTTAGTAAGTCGGGGTCGTCTGGAAACATGGTTTTAACTTCCTCGAGTGTTAGTTTCTGCACTGGTGAGATGACATAATCAAAGTGATAATTAAAACTGCTGTTCTCGTCGCGGGTACTGATGTTGACTTCTGCCCAGATACCAAGTGGTTCGTTTGGTAAGTTCATTTGTTCAATCGCGGCTTGTTCGTGGGGCAACAAGGTTTTTTGGTCGTCTCGGACAGCGAACAATCGTCTTGGACACACCAGCCATGTTTCATCTTCGGATTGAATTGAGCAAATTCCGGGTATGACTTGTTCAAGGTTAGGAAAGTAATTTTGTAAGGCTTGGCTTTCACTTTGTAAAGCGATTGTGGTTTGGTAACGATTCCCACCACCGTCACAAGCTGTATTGCTAAAAGGACAATGTGCTTCGTGGCGTAATCTTATGGCTTCGGTAGATTGGTCGTGTAGCGGTCTACCAAAAAGTTCAAAGATTTGTTTGGGCATACAACAAGTTTACATTTTTTCGTAGCAACAAAACCTTGGCGCATTGGCTAGGGCATGGTACAACTCGGCTCGAGATAGCCTTGACCAAAAACTCTTGAACAGAGCCTTTTCTTGTATTCTTTATCATGACCAAGCACCAGCTCAGGCTCGAGCAACGCGCTTTACGCGCTGCCTTACCCAATGCTTCAAAACTGCTCTGCTCCCAACTTGCTTCGTGGCTCGAGAAACGCCAACCCAAAACTGTTTTGGCGTATAAGGCTTTTGGTTCTGAAATTTCTTTGGATGCCCTGCCTTTGCTCTTGCCACAAATTCGTTTTCTGACCACTCGAGTCGCACCCAATCAAACCCTGACCCTGCACGATTTTGCCCTTGCGACAGTGCCAAATAAGTACGGCATTCTCGAGCCTCCCGCCCAGACCCCTCAGATCTCCCCTGCTCTGCCCGATGTGGCTTTGATTCCGGGCTTGGCGTTCACCAAATCTGGTGGGCGCTTGGGTTATGGCGGTGGTTATTATGACCGCTTACTGCCCACTTTGCGCCCTGATTGCCTACGGGTTGGCATAGCGCATTCGGCGTTGCTTGTGCCAGCTCTGCCACTCGAGGAAACCGATGTCTTCATGACCCACTTGGCACTCGAGGATGGAATTGTTCAGCTTTAGCAACCTAAACAGTGCATAATGGAGCAGATGAAGTCGGCAAAGACATGGCGGGATTATCTGTCGGGCTTGGATGAAGCTCAGCAGAATGCCGCTTGGATTCGCAAAAAAGCCGAAAAAGCCTTGGCTCTGGCGAGCAAATCAGCCGACCTCGAGGGGATTGCTGAATCGCATTTGGCGCTGACCAATGCTTTTATCCGTGAAAATCAATATGCCAAAGCCGAGGAGCAACTGCAATTGGCGTATACCATGTTGCAAGAGCTGAACCTGACCCATGCTTTGACACGGGCATTGCTTTATAAAGCCAGCCTTCGCAATGAAGTTGGTGGCAATTCCGAAGCCTTGTGGCATCTTCAAGATGCGCTTGATGTGTTGTCTCGAGAACCCAACTCGATTCTCGAGGCACGGGTTTGGCATGTGATGGGGATTGTCTATGCCGATTTGGATGAAATCGAAGTGGCGAAGCAGCATTATCAGCGCTCGTTGGCGATTGGCGAAACGTCACAACCTGTGGCGCGAACCTGTGCCACACTGAACAACATTGGTTTGCTGCTGATGAACCAAGGCGACCCAATGCAGCAACAAGACCCGACCTTATCCAAACAATTTCTGCTCGAGGCTCAGCACTATTTTGAACGCAGTTTGGGCTTGGCAACCCAATTAAAATCGCTGAACCTCGAGGTGATAACCCGTCAAAACCTTGGTATCACCGTGGCATTGTTGGGGCAATTTGACCAAGGGCTATCCTTGCTCGAGGCGGCGTTGGTGGCTGCCAAAAAACAGCGCAGTCAGCACAACATCGCTATGATAGAAGCTGATATTGGTCGTTTGTATGTGGATCAACTAAAAGCCGACCTCGCTTTACCCAAGTTTATTGCTGCATTGCAAGTCTTTGAAAAACTTGGTGAGCGCACCGAAATGATGCGCTTGCACCTAGACCTCAGCCGAGCCTATGAGGTTCTCGAGCAGCATAAGCTCGCTTTAGATCATTTCAAGCAACACCACGCCCTGAACAACGAAGTGCGCTCCGAGGCTGCCACCCAATACGCCCAGACCATGCAGGCACAGCTTGAACTCGAGCGGGAACGCGCTCGGGCGGCACTGCTCGAGCAGCAGAACTCGGTCTTAGCCATTGAATCACGCATAGATGCCCTGACCCAAGTCGCCAACCGTCGGGCGCTCGAGGAGGATTTGGAACGTCTGTGGTTTGAAGCCAAGCAATCTGGGATGCCATTGACGGTCGTGGTTGCCGACATAGATCACTTTAAGCTGGTCAACGACCGTTTTTCCCATGCCATTGGCGATGCGGTACTACAACAATGCGCTCGAGTTTTGCAAAGCCAGATTCGTCATTTGGATGTGCTGGCGCGGTTCGGCGGCGAGGAATTTGTCTTGTTGCTACCGCATGTCAGCACCCAAGCCGCGTACCGCTTTGCCCAGCGTTGCCGCAAAGCCATTGCCCAGCACAGCTGGCAACTGCTCGAGCCACGCTTAGCAGTGACCATGAGTTTTGGTTTTGCCAGTGCCGCCCATGCCAGTTCAGCCCAAGCCCTGTTTCGCCAAGCCGACGATGCACTGTTTGTTGCCAAAAAAGCAGGGCGCAATCGGGTGCGCCCAGTGGTCAAGAAAATAGGAATTTAGTTTTTGAGTCTCGAGAATCAAGCTCGAGAACAAACAGCCTTTGGCTCGAGAAGGGATTACAGGAATACGGGCAGCCTACACGCTCTTAAATCGAATCGAAAGAACGCAACGCCTGTCTTGACCCCAAAGCGCCACCTGACGGGGCTGGGTCGCTCACGTACTCCCCCTCGCTTGTCTTGACCATAAACGCGCACCTGACGGGCATGGTCGCTCGCTCGACCCCTCAAAGAGCTACCGTTTGCACACAAGTATGCAATCTAGCCGTCAAAGACGTATTCAATTGATCTGGTTGAGAATCCAAAAGGTGGGTCATATTGATGGACAAAATTGCTCGAGAGAAAGTGGGTTTGTTGCGTATTTTCGTTATGTGGCAGGACAGACACGGGGGTTTCTTGACCATAAGACGCACCTGACGGGCATGGTCGCCTGTCCCTACGGTTTACCTGTGTATGACGCAATTTTCCTGTAGGGGAGGACCCCTGTGTCCTCCCTGTTGGAGGAAATGCGAATACGAGCTGCTGATTTTCGCTTTGATTTGTCCCCTGATAAACAACAAGATGTGTGCAAGCCGTAGCTCAAAGAGGGGTTCTGGTGTTAAGAACTTGGCTTCTCGAGACCAACAACTGAAACGAAAAGCTAACCCGAATCCCTCTCCCTGCGCGAAGCGACCATGCCCGTCAGCAGCCGTGTTAAAAGTCAAGCCCCAACCCCCTCTATTTTTGCCAGCGTCATGTCAACCCACGGAGTACGGTCACGCACAATGATGTGCAACACAGCCAATAGTTTACGCATACACGCCA
>JAAFJQ010000260.1 GCA_013298185.1 Deinococcales bacterium | reverse complement strand
CTCCTGCGGGAGGCTGCACCGAAGGTACAACCAAGTTTGTTGCCACCAACTTCTCGATTACAATCAGTGGAACTCAAAATTCACTTTCCATTACGTACAATGGCTCAATCGTCATCACGGATGGTGGTGTAACAACTTCTGTTTCTTTCAGCAATTTCTCGTTTACGATCACCGTTGGTGGAACTCAACAAAATCCTACAATCACATTGACCTTAAATGGCACGATGACTGTTGATGGTCAAACCGTTACCTTTAATAACGAAGCATTCAATGCAGCTGACTTGGAATAATCGGCAGTGCTATTAGTCAAGGGTGAGGATAACCTCACCCTTTTTTGTTATGCTCTTTTATCATGAAAGGCTTAATTCCCGCCGCAGGACTGGGTACTCGTTTGCGCCCACTCACCTATACTTTGCCCAAACCACTTCTCAACGTGGCAAATAAACCGATTATTCAGTATGCCATTGAAGATTTACGCAATGCTGGTATCACTGAAATTGGCATCATTGTCTCGGATTTTGTTCGGGCGGCGCTCGAGAAAGAAGGGCTTGAAGTCGAGGGTGTGAATATTTCTTTCATTAATCAAAAAGAGCAGCTTGGGATTGCTCATGCTGTGAAACAGGCTGCCGAGTGGCTTGCTGGCGAAGACTTTTGTTTGTATTTGTCTGATAATTTGTTTGAAGAAGGAGTCTCGAGTTACGTCAATTCTTTTCTTCAAGGCGATGTGGATGGCGTGATTGCCCTGATTCAAGTCAGTAACCCCAAAGAGTTTGGTGTGGCGGTCTTGGACAGCCAAGGCAAGGTGCAGAAAATCCTCGAGAAGCCACAAAACCCACCAAGCAACCTCGCGGTGGCTGGGGTGTACTGCTTTAAGAATAAAATCCTCGAGGTGATTGAGAACTTAAATCCTTCAGCTCGAGGTGAGTACGAAATTACCGACGCGATCAGTGGCTTGATGAAAATTGGTTCGGTGCGTGGACTCGAGGTTCAAGGTTGGTGGAAAGACACAGGGCGGCACGATGATTTGCTCGATGCTAATAGGCTGTTACTCGAGCGGATTGAACCGATTTCTAAAGGTCAGGTCGAGAACTCGAGGTTGTTTGGACGAATTCGGATTGAAGCGGGTGCAGTGGTCAAAAACAGCACGATCATTGGTCCGGCGCTGATTGGAGCTGGCGCTCAACTCGAGAATGTGTATATTGGACCATTTACCAGCATTGGCGATAACGCGCAGCTTAGGAGTGTCGAAGTTGAATTCAGTGTGATTCAAGACGAAGCCAAACTCGAGGATTTGCCTGTGCGTTTGCAAGAGTGCTTGATTGGGCGTAAAGCCGTGGTGAAAGGCTCGAGTAAAGTACCTCGGGTTCATCGTTTGGTCTTGTCCGATGCCAGTGTGGTGGAATTGGGATAGTGACAGGTTGCTGATGAACAATGTTTTGTATGAAGTCCCACCATCTTAGGATTCATCATGCCCTTTTTTCACACCGCATTTGATGGCAAAATAGACCATGCCGCAACGATTAATTATTCCCTTATCCAAAGCCCGTGTGATTGGTGTCCTTCGTGCCTCGAGTGCTGAGGTTGCTGCTTTGGCTGCCTTAGCAGCGGTGCGCGGTGGTTTACAAGCCATTGAATTGACCTTCACCACACCAAATGCGGTGGCTGCTCTCGAGCAAGTGCGTCACGAACACCCAAACCTGTTGCTTGGGGCTGGCTCGGTGATGGCGGCTTCTCAAGCCGAAGAAGCCATTCGGGCTGGTGTGAATTTCTTGGTCAGCCCGCACCTCGGCGAGGATGTTCTGCGTGTGGCGCGAAAACACAATGTTCCGTACATTCCGGGTGTGCTTACACCCAACGAAGTGGCTTGGGCGCAAAGTCTGGGCTTGGAAGTGCTTAAAATTTTTCCAATTGGCTCGAGTGGTGGCGTGAGCTACCTCAAAGACCTGCGTGGTCCATTTCCCAACCTTCGGGTGATGGTGACAGGTGGTGTGACCCCGCAAGAAGTTCCTGCATACCTTGCGGCGGGGGCGTTGGCGGTTGGCTTGGGTAGTCAAGTCTTTCCCAGTGCTTCGCTCGAGGCGCAGAATTGGGAGGCTGTAGAAGTTGCAACTCGAGAAGCACTGCAAAAAGCTGGGGTTCATGAACTTTGATTTGCTTGGTCTGGGCGAGTGCATGGTTGAGTTATTCGCTGACCAACCGCTTGGTGTGGCAAGCCGTCTCGAGAAACGCTTTGGCGGGGATGTGCTGAACAGTCTCGTCACGGCTTCAAGACTTGGGTTGAAAACTGGTTTTATCACCAAAGTCGGTGATGACCCGTTTGGACAGAGTTTACTCCACGCTTGGAAACTCGAGGGAATTGATACAGGTTACGCGCCACTGGTTCAAGGCGAGAATGGTGTGTATTTCATCAGTTTAACCAATAGCGAACGTGAATTTACCTACCGTCGGGCTGGCAGTGCCGCTTCAACCCTCGAGCCAAGTGACATCACACCCGAGATGTTGCAGCAAACCAGAGCTGTGCTGCTTTCTGGAATAACCCAAGCCATCTCGAGCAGCGCCGAGGCAGCCACGCAAAAAGCGGCTCAATTGGCTCGAGATGCTGGGGCGTTGGTGGTCTTTGACCCCAATTACCGCCCGAAACTCTGGGCAACTCGGGGTGGTTTAGAAGCAGCGCAGAAGGCTTGCTCGAGCATATTGCCGTTTTGTGATGTGGTGTTGCCTTCATTTCCAGCCGATGCTGAATTGGTCAATACTGCTACCCTCGAGCTGACGGCACAGGCTTTTGCTCGAGATGGTGCAGTTGTGGTTCTTAAAAACGCTGAACATGGTGCATTTATTTATGCTCATGGACATGTGCCAACTGTGCCTGTTGCGGTGGTTGACTCAACAGGCGCGGGTGATGCTTGGAATGGGGCGTTTATTCACAGTTACCTCGAGACCGGGAATTCAGTGCTTGCCAGCCAAGCTGCACATCTGGTGGCAGCACATAAACTCTTGCACCGAGGGGCGATTCCACCGAGAAGTTAAGCACAATTGAAGCTCTTCCACAAAAACCTTGGTTCATTTCAAGGTTTTTGTGATTTCTTTTCATAAGATTTAACAGTAGGCTTGACAAATTTCAAAACTTATAGCAAAATCCTTGATAAGTTTTATAAATAATCACCAAGGAGAACATCATGAGTCAACAAACCCGCATCCTCGAGTTGGTCGAAAAAGGCGCAATCACCCCCGAGCAAGCCCAAGAACTCTTTGCGGCGCTCGAGGTCTCAAAAAAGAAGCAGCCGAACTTTGTTGCTCCAACCGCACCAATCCCGCCAGCTCCTCCGATTGCACCAGTGCCACCGCTTCCGCCTTTGCCGCCCATGCCTCGAGTTGCCACGCCTCGCAGTGGTAGACCACTCAGCGGCAACGCAGGCGCATTTAGCTTCGAGCAAATCGTGCAGCTTGGACAATACGGAATTAAACCCGATTATGTGGCAAAACTGCGTGAAGTTGGCTTAGATAACCTCGATTTTAAGGACATCATTCGGCTTGGTCAGTACGGGGTCAAAGCTGAATTTGTCGCTGAAGTACAAAATTATTTTACCCAAACCAAGCAAGGTCCTCTTTCCTTAAAAGAAGTCACCAGTTTAGCCCAGTACGGTGTTCGATTTGAATACATAAGAGAACTCAGCCAAATCAGTCAAGAACTAGGACTCGAGCCGCTGAGTGTCAAACAAATCATTCAACTGGCGCAATACGGCATCAGTCCACAATATGTCCGCGAGATGCTTGGATCTGGGATGCTGGATTTGGATAACTTAAACGCCCAAACCTACAAAGACCAAATTCGCCAACGGCGCGAGGCTGAACGAGAACAACGTGAACGTGAACGCGAGTACCGCGAAGCCCTTCGTGAACTCAATGAAAAACAACAAGAAATTCGAGAGAAAGAAAGCGAAATCCGAGAACAACAAGCAGAAGTCAACGAGCATCAACGTGAAATCAGTAAACTCGAAGCCAAACGAATTCGCTTCAAAGAACAACTCGAGCAAACCACGAAAGCCAGCAAACGCGAAGAACTCGAGGAAAGCCTTGAAGAACTCGAAGATGAAATCATAGATGCCCAAGATGAACTCGATGAAGCCCAAGAAGCCAAAGAAGAACTCGAGGAAGAACTGCATGAACTGCACCAAGAATTCACCGAGCGCCAAGCCGAAATTGAAGCTGAGTACCAAAGCAGTCTTGAATCTGCGGTGCAAATTGGGGCTGCCGCAAACGCCGAAGTGAAAAGTAATATCGCCCAAACCATCGCCAATCGAGTTGCTAAAATTGCCAGCCAAGCCGCTCAGGTCGTCACAAAATTAGTCGAAAATCACACCCCAGTTATTGCTCCTAGCCAAATCCCGACCAGCAGTGCTTATGATTTTCAAGTTCAAATCGCGCATCTCGAGCCAAGCGCTAAAAAAGCAGCTTTAGAAGAATTACTGACCGATACCAACGCCGCCCTTGGAGTTACTCAAGAAGAACCTGAGCGCCAAAATTTACAAGACCTGATTTCACAAATTCAGACCGAACTCGGTAAACTGCCCACATGACCCGTTACCCATTGCTAACTAAAGACCCAATCACAGGTGAAGAACTGATCGCCACCAGACTCGAGAACAAACAACGCGGACTTGTTCTCGAAGGCGAATTCCAATTTGGCTGGATTGGCAAACTGACCTACGAGCAACTCGAGTTTGCTGGTTTACTCCTGCGTTTTAGAGGCAACGTCCAACGCCTCGCTGATACCCTAGGGGTGAGTTACAACACCGCTCGAGCCAGATTAGA
>JAAFJQ010000026.1 GCA_013298185.1 Deinococcales bacterium | reverse complement strand
CACTGGTGACGGTTGCTCCTGGTGTACACGCAGCAATGGCTACAAGTAAACCAGCAAGAATACCAAAATACTGTTTCTTCATGATTTCCCTTTTGGGTCGTCTTGAGGGCTTTGAGTTGAATTTCAACGAACATAAAACCTAATGCAGCGTTACGTAAGTCCTTACATTCAGTTAAAGCAGAATTGTCGGACTAAGCAGACGCTGCATCTTTTTCCACTCGCTTCGCTCGGAAGCCATAAACACTTCAGAAACAAAGCAATCAATTCAATTTTCCCAAAGAATTTACTGAGCCATTGAAGAAGTCACCAGCTTGGCAGTATCTTGTCGGGGATGATCTGATTTATTAGCGTTCTCACTGACATAACGCTCGATTTCTTGAACCGCTTTGACTGCACCACCCTGACTGAGCATGGTTTGACCAATTTGCTGAGCATTTTGCTGATATTCAGGGCTTTGTAGCATGGTCTGCACAGCTTGTTGTAAGGCGGCACTCGAGAAATCCTTTTCTAAAAGCAGTCCTGCTTTGGTGTGAGCCACTTGTTCAGCCACCCAGCGCTGGTCGGAGGCTTGTGGTATCACCACCATCGGCACACCCAAAGCCAGGGATTCATGAACACTGTTCATTCCGCCGTGAGTCACAAATACATTGGTGTGTTTTAGCACCTCGAGTTGCGGCACAAAAGGTTGGATTATAAAGTTCTCGGGAATGATTCCTAAATCGGCAATGTTGATTTTTAGACCCACCGACATCATGACCTTAACGGGCAAAGTGGACAGCGCCTCAAAGCATCGGTGGTAAAATCCTAAGTTGTCGTTGATGAGCGTTCCCAGCGAAACATAAATCAGGGGTTGATCTTGCAGCCACGACCAATCCAGCCTTTGGGGTTGCTCGAGGTTGAGCGAAGGTCCGACAAAGCAATAAGCATCTGAAAAAGTCTCGGCATGAGGTTGGAAGGCTCTCGAGGTGTAGACCACATTGAGCGCGGCAGGATTGCTGAACATTTCTGGCAATTGGCACTTGGGCAAACCAAAGCGCTTAGCAAGCTGAAACGAGTGCCACTCAAAGCGCAAGGCTTGCGGCAGAGCTTGAAGCAACATCATCAAAAAGCCCTGAAACTGCTGGCTCGAGCTTCGTGTCACTGTGTCATTCAGCGCAAAAGTGGTTGTGGAGCAGACAGATGGAATGTGCAGGGCGTGTGCCAACAATCGCCCCCAAGTCGCCAGCGAATCATAGATGATGAGGTCTGGTGGGTTGTTTCGAAAACTTGGTAGTAATCCTTCTAGCACAGCTTGGCTACCCTGCAATAATTGATTGGCGAAACGAAACAAATTGGTTTCAAAACCGGTGTGATGAAGTTGAACATACGGGGCAAGGTCAGCAAATTCTGCGCCGCTGTCCTCGAGTTTGATTTGAAATTCGGAGTACGACCAATAGCGCACCTGATGTCCTCGGCGCACCAATTCTTGAACCACAGGCAAGGTGGGGTTGGTGTGACCGTGGGCGGGTAATCCAAAGAATTCTATTCTCATACTTGCTCTCCTATCCATTTGAGCAGGGGCTTGGCTTGCACAAACAAGTCTTGACTCGAGCCTTCGACCATTCGCAGCAGCACCAAACCTAAAATTTGACTGAGGATGATGGTCACGATTTCATCACTTAATCCAGTCAGCAAAGCAATGATTTGACGGTGCTGACGTGAAATTTCTTGCGCTTCGGGATGCTCGAGTCCATTGGCTTGTTGGTAATCGAGCATCAGTTGAATCTGTACTTGAAAGTTGGCTTCATGGGCTTGAATAAAATCAAACAATGCCTTGAGCCGAGCCTCGAGCGGTAAACTGATGATTTCAAGCGGGATTTGCTCACTACCGAGTTCAACAGGGAACAACATCACATCTTTGAACAGGGCTTCCTTGGTGGGGAAATAGTGGTACAGCGTTCCAGTAGAAACCCCCAATGCCACAGCTAGGCTTCGCATACTGACGTTGGCGTAACCGCTCTTGGCAAAGACTTTAAGGGCTGCTTGGGTCAATTCTTTTCGATATTGGTCATGGTCTACGATCTTCGGCATGATTTATTTATATCATACGTTCGATATAAAATCAAGTTCGTTGTATCCATATGCTCGAGGACAGCGTTGATTGTTTGTGCGAGAAAACCAAGCGAACGAATGCTCGAGGCTTAAGCCACTCAAGTGCGGAATCATTCCACTTGACGACCTATAACCGAAATTCAAAAAATAGAGCATTTTCATGGCATCAATCCGTGAATAACAACTTTATTCACGAATAAATTTAATTGTGGCTCAATTGCTTCAAAAGCAGTTTTGGGAAACTCCTCGAGAAGGAGTTTCAAACTACCCCAACTTGAGGAGTTTCAAGCCACCCTGATTCAATTCGTTGGTTTGCAATTTTGATGTGTTGCCGTTTATGGTTGCGCCTCGCAAAAACTGTGCTTAAGGATAGGTTCATCAAGAAAAGATGTTGCTAGACTGCCCACTCAGTTTCGAGGGGAAACTAAATATGCGTAAATTATGGACTTGGATAGGGCTTGTTCTGCTTTTTGCTGGCGTGGCAAACGCTCAGTATGTCAAACGAGCCGAAGCAATTCAGAATGGGGCAATCAGCTTCACAGGTAACACCCTAGGTTTGCATAAAGAAAACAATGCCAATGCCCAAGGCACAAACACCTCTTCGATAGGCACGTTTATTTCCTTGGATACAACCCTGCGTGATATTGTCCCTGCACCTGCGGCTGGTTTAACCGCCTATCCTTTTGGTACAACCAGCGATTGGCGTAAAAACTCGAGCATGGCAATGCTGGATTTGCCAAGTGGCAGTGTGGTGACACACGCTGAATTGATTTGGGGCGGCAGTTATAGCGTGACAGGTGAAACCATCCTAGTGGCAGATTTAGACACACCAATAAAACTCACTGACCCAAATGGCATAACCACCACGGTAATCCCAGCCCCCAATGGTTTAGATGGACTGCGACGAAACCTTGGTACGTTTTATACCCGCACTGCCACCGTCACCAGTTTGGTGACACAAGGCGGTGCATATGTGGTGACCGGTGTGCCAGGTACACAAAGCACCTCCGAAAACAATTCAAATACAGCCGGTTGGACACTGGCAGTGATGTATCGCAACTCGAGCTTACCGACGCGCAACCTGACCATTTTTTATGGTTCACAACTGACCAACACCAGTTCTAGCACACCTGCCACAGTCAGCGGATTTTGCACCCCGACCAGTGGCACGCAAAGTGGACGATTGATGGTTTCGGCGCTCGAGGGCGATGCTTCTGGCAGTGGTGACCAAATGAAATTTGGTCCTAGCGTGGCGAGCCTGACCAATTTATCGGGTCCGAATAACTCGGTCAATAACTTTTTTTCATCTCAGCTCAATAAGGATGATGGCACATTGGACACACGCGGCACGTTTGGTTCTCGCAACCACAATGGTTTTAGCAACACCAATACCCTTGGAGGGCGGCAAGGCTGGGACATCACCAACGTAGATGTCTCGAGTACCCTCGCCAGTGGTCAAACCCAAGCCTCTGCTCAGGGGACAACCAGTGGCGATCAGTACGTGATTAACGCCCTTGGTTTGCAAATTAACGTCGGAGCGCCAAAGTTTCCGATCAGCGTTAAAAGCGTTGACAAGCCAGTGGCTATCGTCGGCGATACCCTGACTTATACCATTCGTTTGGACAACACCGCAGGCACAGCCAATGCCAATAATGTGGTCTTTAAGGACCTCATTCCATTGGGAACGAGTTTTGTGGCAGGTTCGTTTCTGCTTGACAATGTGGTTGTGCCAAGTGTGACCAGCTCGAGTTTAGCCACTGGTGTAAATGTTGGATCAGTCAACACCGGCACGGTCAAAATCGTGAAATTACAAGTGACGGTCAACAGCATCCCAGCCCCTCCCAATGCAGGTTCTTACATCAATCGGGCAAGTTGGGATTATGACTTTGTCAGTTGTGTTGGGCAACCTGTCACTCAAGGCTTAATTGAAACTGAAACTGCCAGCACTGGTGTTGCGAGGATTGAACCCAGTAAAAGCGTCAGTCCTACGGGACTTGTTACACCAAACACGGTACTGACTTATACCATCAATGTACCAAACACAGGAACGGCTCCAACTTCGGGCAGCACGCTTCAAGACGCCATTCCAGCAGGCACAACTTATGTGGCGGGCAGCACAACCTTAAATGGCTCGAGTGTGGCTGATGTGAGCGGCGTGATGCCCTTTGTCACGGCTCGAGCCATCAATAGTCCTGGTGAACCCACTGGGCAAATCAATCCCACCGAGGCAGCCACAATCACGTTCCAAGTGCAAGTCAATGCTGGCACAACCAGCACCATCACCAACACCGCCAGTGCGGACATTGACGGCGCAGCAGGGTCACAACCCATACAAAACGCCTCCGTCAGCAACCCAGTACAAATCACCACCGATTTAGCCATCAGCAAATCAGCTACACCCAGCCCAGCCATTGTAGGTAACAGCATCACATGGACGCTCGAGGTGGTGAACAATGGTCCAAGTGCCGCGATTGGTGCAACCGTAACCGACACTGTGCCAGTCGGTCTGAGCAATGTGCAGTGGACTTGTGTTGCCAGTGGTGCTGGCTCGAGTTGCACAGGTTCGGGTGTGGGCAACATCAACGAAACAGTCAATGTGGCAAGTGGCACAGCCAATAAACTGACATACACCATCACAGCTATCGTTGGCTCGAGTGCCGCCAATCCACTGCCGAACACAGCAACCGTCACCAAAGCAGCAACGGCAGTTGATCCTGTTGGCAGCAACAACAGCGCCAGCACCAGCACGCCACTGGTTCAGCCTGATTTAACGGTCAGTAAATCGCACACAGGCAATTTTGTGCGCGGTGGGACTGGTTCATACACCATCACGGTCAATAACATTGGCTCGAGTCCAACCAGTGCCTTGGTGAGTATGACCGACACGTTACCAGCAGGAATTGTGCCAGGAACAGCCACTGGTACAGGCTGGTCTTGTACCACCAACGTACAATTGGTAACGTGTACCCGCTCTGATGCCTTAGCCGCAGGCACGAGTTACCCAAATATCACGATTCCAATCACGATTGCCCAAAATGCAGCGACGGGCAGTGGTACGCAAAGTTTAACAAACACCGCCAATGTCACGGGCGGCGGGGAAATCATCACCACCAACAACAGTTCTAGCGACCCAACCACGATTGTCTCGAGTGCTAATATCAGTGTTGTCAAAACACCACCAGCCAGTGTCATACCAGGGCAAACCGCCACATTCACCATTGCCATCACCAACAATGGATTGTCCGATGCCGAGAATGTGGTACTGACCGACCCGACCCCAGTCAATTTGACAGTACAAAGCGTGTCAGGTTCTGGTTGCTCGAGCTTGCCTTGCAGCATTGGTACAATTCCCAATGGACAAAGCCGCAATGTCACAGTGGTTTACAATGTGCCAAGCAATTACAGCGCTCCAAGTCCAGTCAGCAACACCGCCAGTGTCTCGAGCAGCACACCTGACCCAGTCAGCAACAACAACTCGAGTACCGTGACTGCACCAATTGCTGCCAAATCGGACTTAAGTATTACTAAAGGTGGAGTTATCAGTATTGTTGCAGGGACTGGCAATTCTAACTTTGTGATCACCGTGACCAACAACGGTCCTGGTGTGGCTCAAAATGTGGTGGTCACCGACCCTACACCGAGCGGCATCACTTTTATTTCTAATTCAGGCGATTGCACCGACCCATTCCCCTGTAACCTAGGCAATTTAGCGGTTGGTGCGACTCGTACAATCACCGCAACCTACTTTGTACCAGCCAATTTCAGTGGCAACAGCTTCACCAACACCGCCATGGTCACCTCGAGCGGCCAAGACGATAATCCTAGTGACAACACTGCCAGCATCTCACCTGGAGTCACAAGAATGGCTGATTTGAGTTTAAGTAAAACCATTGTCGGGGCGATTCCCAACCTAGGCGACAATGTGAAATACCGCTTAACCCTGACCAACTCAGGTCCAAACGCCACCACCAATGTCGTGGTGCGCGACCAATTGCCAGCAGGGTTGAGTTTTGTCTCGAGCAGTGCCAGTCTTGGCTCGTACAATTCTGGAACGAATAACTGGACAATTGCCAATGTACCTGTCGGTACGTCTACCCTTGACATTGTGGCAACCATCAACCAAGCTACACCGATCAGTAACATTGCTGAAGTCATTGCCAGCGATGTCAATGACCCCGATAGCATCCCGGGTGATAGCACAGGCGATGACCGCTCCGCCATTGTCTTTACACCAAAAAGCCCGAATTTAAGCATAGTCAAAGCCCATGCAGGCGACTTTGTGCGCGGCACAAACAACACCTACACGATTGTCGTGACCAACACAGGCGATGGTTTTACCACTGCGCCAGTGACTGTGACCGATACTTTACCAACAGGTCTAACCCCAAGTTTGCCAACCGGAACAGGTTGGACATGCAGTGTTCTTGGGCAAGCAATTTCGTGTAGCCGCCCAAGTGTGCTGGCAGCAGGCTCGAGTTACCCAAGCATCATTGTGCCAGTGTTGGTTGAACAAAGTGCAGCAGGCGCAACGGGTACGGGCAGTTTGACCAACACCGCCAATGTAACAGGCGGCGGCGATAGCACACCTGGTAATGCTTCTGATCCAACCAACATTGTCTCGAGCAGCGACCTCAGCATTCAAAAAGGTGGCACGGTCAGTACAAACGCAGGCGGCACAGTCAGTTACACCATCACAGTCACCAACAACGGTCCTTCGGATGCGTACAGTGTTGACGTGGCTGACCCCACGCCAGTTGGTTTGACGGGGGCAACTGTTTCAGGCAGTGGTTGCAGCACTTTAACGCCAAGTTGTGCATTAGGACGAGTTGATGTTGGCGTCAGCAAAGTGATCAATGTGACATACAATGTTCCAAGTGGCTACACCACACCTGATCCCATCATCAATGTTGCAACGGTCAGTTCAGTCACTCCAGACCCAACCAGCATCAACAATACAGCCCAAGCCTCGAGCAGGTTAAATGCACCAATTGCAGATTTGAGCATCAGCAAAACCGATAGTCCGCCAAGCAGCACGGCGATTCCTGGTACTCAAGTCACCTACACGATTGTTGTGACCAACGCTGGTCCAAGCGATGCCGTTGGCGCGAATGTGCAAGACACGCTGCCCAGCACCATCACAGGTGCAACATGGACTTGTACTGCCAGCAGTGGCTCGAGTTGCCCAGCTACGGGAACGGGCGACATCAACACCAATGTGACGGTGTTAAATGATGGAACTGTCACCTTTAGTTTAACTGGAACAGTGATTGCCAGTGCCACAGGTAATTTGGTGAACATTGCCAAAGTCACACCACCACCGGGTGTGTCTGACCCAAGCAGCAACAACAACGCTGATAACAATACGCTTGTGCCTCAAGCTGACCTCGAGGTGGTGAAAACCGCCCCGAGCAGCATCACGCCTGGAACGAACGTTACCTACACCATGGTTGTGAAAAACAACGGACCAAGCAATGCCGCCGATGTGGTGCTGAACGACCCCACACCAGCAGGACTGAGTTTTGTCAGCAGCACAGGTGGTTGTGCGTCATTCCCATGCAGTCTGAATACGCTTGCTCCAAATGCCACCGTTACGATCACAGCGACCTACAACGTGCCAGCTAATTACAGTGGCTCGAGTGTGGTCAATACCGCTTCGGTCAGCAGTCCAACGATTGACCCACAACCAAACAGCAACTCGAGTACCACCACCACACCAGCCGCTGCCAGCGCTGACCTGAGCTTGACAAAGTCGGTCAATGACAATAATCCCACGATTGGCAGCACAATCAGTTACACCATCACTTTGACCAATGGTGGAGCTTCCAATGCCACTGGGGTAGAAATCAAAGATCAATTGCCGTCAACGCTGCAATTTGTCTCGAGCAACGGCACGTACAACCCAAACACAGGTATTTGGAATGTTGGCACTGTACCAGTTGGCACAGTCAGTCTGGTGATTCAAGCCAAAGTGCTACAAGCTGGAACAATCATCAACAACGCCCAAGTCAGCAAATCTGATACGACCGACCCCGATAGCACCCCCAATGCTGGCACAGGCGATGATGCTGCCAGTGTCAGCATTTCTGCTCGAACACCTGATTTAACCGTGACCAAAACCCACACAGGCAACTTTGTGCGCGGTGGAAACGGCACGTACACCATTACCGCCACCAACTCGGGCAATGCCACCACTGTCGGCGTTGCAACCATCAGCGATACCTTGCCCACCGGACTGACCCCAATCAGTGCCAGCGGCACAGGTTGGACTTGTACCATTGCTGGGCAAAACGTCAACTGCAATCGAAGTGATGCCCTGACAGCCAACTCGAGTTACCCAGTGGTGAGCATCACGGCAAGCGTGACTCAAAACGCATCAAATAGCCTGAGCAACACCGTCAATGTCAACGGAGGCGGTGAACTTGACTCGAGCAACAACAGTGCCACCGACCCAACCACGATTGTCTCGAACGCAGATTTAAGTTTGGTCAAAACCGCACCGAGCAGTATCACACCCGGCACTGACATGACCTACACGATTGTTGTGACCAACAGTGGCATCAGCGACGCGCAAAATGTACAAGTCGCCGACCCGACCCCATCTGGTTTAACCTTCATCAGTAACACAGGCGATTGCCTCACAGCTTTCCCTTGTAGCCTCGGCACTGTGCCGAACGGCACAACCCGCACCATTCAAGCCAAGTACAGTGTGCCAGCCAATTATGCCAGCTCGAGCGTCGCCAATACGGCTACAGTCTCGAGCAGCACACCCGACCCAGTCCCAACCAACTCGAGTACCACCAACACACCAGTCACACCAAGTAGCGATTTAAGCATCCAAAAAATTGCACCAGCCACGGTTGTACCCGGAACGAATGTGGTCTACAGCCTTGTGGTCAAAAACAATGGCTCAAGCGATGCCCAGAATGTACAAGTGGCTGATCCAACCCCAAGTGGCTTAACTTGGGTGAGCAATTCAGGCGCTTGTAGCACAGCTTTCCCGTGCAATTTGAACACCGTGCCAGCGGGTGCAACCCGCACCATTACGGCAACCTTTAGCCTTGCTGCGAACTACACACCAAGTACTTTAAGCAACACCGCCAGTGTCTCGAGCAGTACACCCGACCCGAGCAGCAGCAACAACAGCAGCACAGCCCCGAGCAACAGCGCTCCAAGTGCTGATGTGAGCTTAAGTAAAGTCTTGGTTGGTGGCGCTCCAAACATTGGCAGCAATGCAACCTTTAGAATCACCATCACCAACGCTGGTCCTTCCAATGCCCAGAACATTGTGGTACGCGACCAATTACCCGCTGGACTGAGCCTCGTCTCGAGCAACCCAAGTTTAGGCGTTTACAATTCAAGCAACGGCAATTGGAGCATCGCCAGCTTGCCCGTTGGCACACAAACCCTTGATTTGGTGGCAACCGTCACCCAAGCAGGTAGCATCACCAACATTGCCGAAGTCTCGAGCAGCGACACGCCCGACCCTGACAGCACACCAAACGATAACATCGGCGATGATCGCTCGAGTGCTGCGGTAGAAGCCAATGTGCCAGATTTACGCATCGAAAAAACCCACGCTGGAACTTTGGTGCGAGGCTCGAGTGTGACCTATGCCTTGGCGGTCAGCAATACAGGCAATGGTTTTACCAATTCTGCCGTGACCGTGACCGACACCTTGCCAGCAGGACTGACCCCCACCAGCGCCAGCGGCAATGGTTGGAATTGCAGTATTGCAGCTCAAGTGATGACTTGCAGTCGAAATGATGTGCTGAATGCAACCAGCGCTTATCCAGTCATCAGCCTGCAAGCCGATGTCCTTGAAAGTGCTACCAATCCGATTGCTAACTCCGCCAGTGTTGGTGGCGGTGGTGAGGTGAATACAAGCAACAGCAGCGACACCGACAGCAGCCCCGTCACCTCGAGTGCGGATGTGAGCATCAGCAAAACAGGTCCCGCCAGCGCCACGCCCGGCACAAACATCAGCTTTAGCATTGTTGTGACCAACAACGGTGTCTCGAGCGCTCAGAATGTGGTGGTGACCGACCCAACCCCAGCCAATACCGTGTTTGTGAGTAATACTGGGGATTGTACCAACGCTTTTCCATGTAGCTTAGGCACAATCCCCACTGGCGAAACCCGCACGATCACTGCCACTTACACGGTCAATGCCAGTACCCCCAGCTTAACCGTCATCAGCAACACCGCCAGTATCTCGAGCAGCACCCCCGACCCAAGCAGCAGCAACAACAGCAGCCAAGCCCAAGTTGGCGTTGGCGCTCCTGTGGCTGATTTGAAACTGACCAAAGTCGATGTTCCAGAATCCAGTGTAGCAGTGCCTGGCACCAGCATCACCTACAAAATTTCAGTCAAAAACGATGGTCCAAGTGCCGTGAATGGTGCAACCGTGACTGATACTTTCCCAAGCAGCATTTCAGGTGTGACTTGGACTTGCACGCCCTCGAGCCTCGCCTCGAGTTGCCCAGCTTCGGGAACAGGCAACATCAATACAAGCGTGAACATTGCCTTGGGAGACACGGTTGAATTCCTCGCCACAGGTCAGATTGCACCTGATGCCACTGGAACACTGATTAACAACGCCAATGTAACACCACCACCAGGCACATCCGACCCCAGCAGCAATAACAACGGCGACAGCAACACGCTTGTTCCAGAAGCAAATTTGGAAATCATTAAAACCGCACCCGCCGAAATTGTGCCTGGTACAAACGCAACCTACACCATTACCGTTCGAAACCTAGGTCCGAGCAATGCTGCCGATGTGGTCGTGACTGACATCACCCCAAGTGGCATGACTTTTGTCAGCAACACAGGCGCTTGCGTCACGGCTTTCCCATGTAGCCTTGGCAACCTTGGCACAATCGCCCCAAATAACAGCCGCACCATACAGACCACTTTTGCCGTTCCAAGCAATTTCACAGGCAGCGCCAGCAACACTGCCAGTGTCTCGAGCAGCACCAATGACCCCACACCAAACAATGACTCGAGTACCGCAACGTTGGCGGTTACACACAAAGCCGATTTAAAATTGCAAAAAACCGTCAGCAACCCCGCACCTGTGGTTGGACAGAACATCACATACACCATCACCCTGACCAACGATGGCGCTTCGGATGCCGTCAACAGCGTGGTGCGCGACCAATTACCCGCTGGGCTGACACTTGTCTCGAGCAACCCAAGTGTGGGTTCGTACAATGCCAGCACAGGCGATTGGACTGTGCCGAGTTTGGCTGCCACCAGCAATGCCACCCTGAGTATTGTGGCTCGAGTTGACGTGGTTGGCAGCATTCAAAACAATGCCAGTATCATTTCAAACGGTACAACTGACCCAAATTCAAGCAACAACAATGCCAGTGCCACCATTGGCTCGGTGTCACCAGATTTGACTATTCTTAAGTCACACACAGGTAATTTTGTGCGTGGCAGCATAGGTATGTACCAAATCAAAGTCACCAATTCTGGCTCAAGTCCAACCAGCGCCGCTGTGACCATGACTGACACCTTGCCGGCTGGTTTAGTTCCACAAACCGCCGTTGGAACAGGCTGGAGTTGTAGCATCAACAACCAAGATGTCACCTGTAGCCGCAGCGATGCTCTAGCGGCAAGCTCGAGTTACACCGATATTGTGTTGACGGTACAAGTCAGTCAATCGGCGGCTGGAGCAAGCGGCACAGGCAGCCTGACCAACACCGCCAATGTCAGCGGTGGTGGCGAAACCAACAGCAACAACAACAGCGCAAACGACACGGCAACCATTGTCTCGGGTGCCGATGTGAGCATCAATAAAGTGGCGGATAGAAACCTTGCCAACTTGGGCGAGAACGTCACATACACCATCACCTTGCAAAACCTTGGGGCAAGCAATGCCGAAAATGTGGTCATCAGCGAGACCTTGCCTGCCCAACTACAGCTGGTCTCGAGCAGTGCCAGCCTTGGTGTCTACGACGGTACAACATGGACAATTCCACTTGTGCCACCAAGCACCCAAACCTTAACCATTGTTGCCAAAGTCATTTCAGCGGGAAGCACCACCAACACTGCCAGCATCACCTCGAGTGGCACTCCCGACCCTGTGGCAAACAACAACTCGAGCAGCGCCGATGTGCAAACCACCGTGCCAAATTTAACTATTGCTAAAACTCACACTGGCGATATTGTGCGCGGCAACACTGGAATCTATGAAGTCGTGGTTCGCAATGTTGGCACAGGTGCAACCACAGACCCAGTTAGCATTTCTGACACCTTGCCAACCGGACTCGAGCCTATGAATGCAACTGGCAGCGGCTGGCTGTGCAGCATCGCTGGACAAGCTGTGATCTGTAACCGCAACGATGCACTGGCAGCCGCGAGTGCCTACCCAACTGTGTTTATCACAGCTCGAGCCTTGCAAAATGCACCAAACAGCCAGACCAACACTGCCAGTGTTTCAGGTGGTGGCGATAGCACCCCGAGCAACAACAGCTCAAGCGACCCCACCAACATCATCTCGAGCGCCGATTTAGAAGTTGAAAAAATTGCACCACCAAGCATCACGCCCGGATTACCTGCGGTTTACACGCTGCGGATCACCAACAACGGACCGAGCGACGCGCAAAATGCGGTACTGACCGACCCAACACCAGCAGGTTTCAGCCTAAGCAGCATCACAGGCGACTGCGCTGCATTGCCCTGTAACTTTGCAAGTCTTGCGGCTGGTCAGACACGCACGGTTCAAGTGACCTACACCGTACCAAGTGCCTACATCAGCCCAGACCCAGTCAGCAACACGTCGAGCATCTCGAGCAGCACTCCCGACCCAGACTCCAGCAACTCGAGCAGCAACACCCGCACACCACTTTCGCCAAGTGCTGATTTGCGCCTTTCTAAAGTGGGTGCGGTCACAGCCGTGGCTGGAACAAACATCAGTTACACCTTGAGTTTAAGCAATGCTGGACCATCTGATGCTCGAGATGTGGTGCTGAGCGACCCAACCCCAGTTGGTTTAACTTTGGTCAGTGTCACAGGCGACTGCACAGCCTTCCCTTGTAGCCTTGGCATCATCACCAGTGGCTCGAGCAAAAGTGCTGTAGTGACCTACAGCATCCCAAGCACCTACACCACCCCAGACCCAATTCAAAACCGCGCTTCGGTCAGCAGCAGCACCCCAGACCCAAGCCCAACCAGCAACACTGCGGTTGCCTCAACCACGCTAAACGCACCAATCGCAGATTTGAGTATCACCAAATCCAACGGAACAACCATTGCTATACCCGGCGCAGTCACCACGTACACGATTACTGCCACCAACGCTGGACCAAGCGCAGCGATTGGCGCACAACTGAGCGATACGCTACCAGCCCAACTCGAGAATGCCACTTGGACGTGCAGTGCCAGCGTTGGCTCGAGTTGTAGCGCGAGCATTGGCACAGGCAGCGTGGATATTCCCGTAAATGTGCTACCCGGAGGAACAATCACATTGTCCTTAACGGCTCGAGTCAAAGCCGATGCGGTTGGTCTGATCGTCAACAGTGCCAGCATTGTGCCACCAGCAGGTGTGTCTGACCCCTCGAGTGCCAATAATTCCGATGAGGACGTGGTGCAACCCCAAGCTGATTTGCAACTCACCAAGTCTGGACCTGCCAGCCTGACGCCCGGTGGAACGGCGGTTTACACCATCAGCATTACCAATGCAGGACCGAGCAACGCCGCCAATGTGCAAGTCACCGACCCAACCCCAGTCGGTTTGGTCTTTGTTGGCAACACAGGCGCTTGCCTCACAGCTTTCCCATGTAACCTCGGCACAATTCCACCCAGCACCACCCGCATCATTACGGCGACATACCGAGTTCCCAGCGACTTTACTGGTACAAGCATCAGCAACACCGCCAGTGTCTCGAGCAGCACCACCGACCCAGTCCCCAGCAACAATCAGCGCACTGTCACCATTTCCAGCCAAGCCAGTGCCGACTTGAGCCTAGATAAAACCGTAGACAACAGCGCTCCACTCCCCGGCGATACGGTGCGTTTCACGATTGCCCTTAACAACGACGGACCTTCTGATGCCCGTAACATTGTGGTGCGTGAGCGAGTGCCAAGTGGCTTAAATGTGCTGAGCATCGTGCCAAGCCTTGGTTCATACAATGTTGCAACCAGCAACTGGACTGTACCCGTCTTGCCATCTGGCTCGAGTGCCACCTTAACCGTTACGGCTGTGGTGGTTGGCAATGGCGCAATTCGCAATACCTCCGAAATCATCAGCAGCGACACCCAAGACCCCGATAGCACCCCCAATGATGGCATCGGCGATGATGTCGCCAGTGTGGTCTTTGGAGCGCCAGTGGCAGATCTGAGCATTGTCAAAACCAACAACACCACCACCCTAATCCCCGGAGCGCCAATCACGTACACCATCACTGCCAGCAACGCTGGACCTGCCAACGCCACTGGAACACAAATCACTGACACCATGCCAAGCCAACTCGAGAATGTGACTTGGAGTTGTGTCGGCAATAGCGGCGCGACCTGCCCAGCTTCAGGAACAGGCAACATCAATGTACCGGTGAATCTACCAACCAACAGCAATCTGGTCTTTACAGTCAGCGCCACAGTCAACACCAACGCCACAGGGGTTTTGAGCAACACCGCCAGGGTCCGAGCGCCAGCTGGCACCAACGACCCGATTCAAAGCAACAACAGCAGCACCGATGCTGATGCTCTGACCCCTCAAGCTGACCTTGAAATCACCAAGACTGCGCCAGCCAGTGCTGTGCGCCAAGGTGAATTCCCATACACCATCGCGGTCAAGAACCTCGGCTCGAGCCTCGCCAAAGCCGTGCGGATGTCTGATCCCAAAGCTGCCAATGTTGAATTTGTTCGCTTCACCACCGACCAAGGCAGTTGCCAACTGACCAGCACCGCGCTCGAGTGTAACTTTGGGGACTTAGCCGTTGGACAAACCGCCACCGTGAATTTGGTTGCCAAAGCCGATTTAATCGGCAACACCACCAACACTGCTACTGTCTCGAGCAGTACGCCCGATACCGTCAGCCGCAACAACAATGCCAGTGCTTCGACCCTGATTGGCACCTTGTCCGACCTTGAATTGCAAAAAATCCCAGAAGGACAATTTGCAGTCGGCGTCAACGGTACATACCGCTTTGAGGTGCGGAACATTGGCACAGGCGCAGACAATGGTGCGTTCACCATCACCGATATGCTACCCAACGGACTGGGCTATGTCTCGAGCAGTGGACAAGGTTGGACGTGCAGCGCCACTGGTCAAACTGTGACTTGCACCAATCCAAACAGCCTTGCCGCAGGCGCGAAACTCGAGGATTTACGCATGGTGGTCAGTGTGGCTCAAGCCGCTTACCCAGCCGTGACCAATGTCGCAACCATCAGCAGTCCAATTGGCGACAGCCGCCCCGCCAACAACACCTCCAGCGCTCCGACGCCTGTTACCGCTCCAGTTTTGGCGCTCGAGAAAGTAGCGGCTCAGCCTGTGGCACAAATTGGTGGACGGCTTGGTTTCACCTTGCGTTTACGCAACAACGGCAATATCGCCGTTAGCAATGTGCAACTGACCGACCTTTTACCTCTGGGCTTGTTGTACCAAGATGGCTCGAGTCTGCTGGATGGTAATGCTGTGCAAGAACCCAGCAAAACCAACCAAGGCAACCGTCAGAATTTGGTTTGGAACATCGGCAGTGTGGCAGCCAACCAAACCAAAGAACTGCAATTTGTGGTCAACATCAGCCCACTTGCCACCGCAGGCGACTTGCAAAACACCGCAGGGGCAACCGGCAATGCTGGAGGTCTCAGTGTCGCCGTACAAAGCAACAACGCCGTGGCTGCCTTCAAAATTGTGCAGGGTGTCTTTGCCAACAAAGGCATTATTTTAGGGCGGGTGTACTTTGACAACAACGACAACAACAGCTTTGAAGTTGGCATAGATACACCACTCGAGAAAGCTCGGGTGTACCTGACCGATGGGCGTTACGCGATCACCGATACTCAAGGGCGTTATAACTTTGTTGAACTCGAGCCTGGTACTCATGCAGTGCGCCTTGATCCAATGACTGCGCCATATGTGGTCAAGCCCGTTCCCGATATGAGCGGACAACCCGGAACTCGAGTGGTGCGGGTGAATGGTGGCATCGAAATCGAAGATTTCCCGCTCTACCCAAGCCGCACCCAGATCCAAAAAACCCGTGACACCAAAGTCGAACGAGGCGCGGTCAGTCTGGTCAAACGTGCCTTCCAAGCCGGAGCTGGTTATGTGGTTGAAATCACGGTGCGGATTGGTGCGCCAATCCAAAACCTCGAGATTATTGATCCCCTGCCCGCCAATGCTGAACGCAAAGAAATCGAAGTATTACGCGATGGGCAGCCTTTAGCCAGCACATTGACCAATGGCAGCATTGTCCTACGCGGTGTTCATGAACCTGGTGAAATCCAAATACGCTACGCGCTATTCACCAATATTTCACCAGAAAATGCTGTGACCGACCCCAGTATTCGTTACGAAGAGGTGATCCGATGAAGCACCTCGAGCGACCCCAAGTTCAAATCGGAGGCAAGAGCATCATGTTGCTGCGCCAAATAATGCTTCAAATCCTTGCAGCTTTTTGTATCTCTGGTTTTGCCTTGGCACAACCATCAAACACATTCATACCGACTTTGGAAACAGCATCTGGTGCAAGCCGCTCCAAAACCATCACTGAACTTGGGGCGAGCCAACTACCACCAGAGCGCCGTGAGAGCCAAATCCGCATCATCACCCAACTCGAGAACATTCCCAATGCCACGTATTACATCATTTCTGATCTGCTCCCCGAAGGCGCAACCTACCTGCCAAACTCGAGTCGAGCAGTGCAGAATGCCAACCCCAACAACAGCACGTCCAGCAATTCTTTTCAAAACCAAGACCAAAGCAATGCCATTCCCGAACCGATTTGGCGTGACCGCCGAGCATACTGGGTTATTCCAGCTCAGATGGCACAAACCAACCCTCAAACAGGCAACTCGAGCAACCCGTGGTTCGGCATCAATTACCGCGTAACACACGAAAATCCATTGAGCATCCTGAGCAAACCAAGCGTGCTGGTGGTGACCAACTCGAGAAATACTGGTACAAGAATAGACCCCAATTCAGAACTTGGGAAACTGCTTGGTACAGGCGAAATTCGAGTTCTAAGCGGCGAATCAGCCGCCCTTGAAGCCTTGCAAACCAGAGTCGCACCTGTTCTTAGCCGTGAACCAGTGGCGAGTCTCGAGCTACGAGTAGAACGCGCCAAGAACGACCCAACCGACAATGCCACTCTACTGATTCGAGCCTTGGATGCAAGTGGTCTTCCAACCAATGCGGCTGAATTTGTGACCTTGGAAATCAGCCCAGAACCCAGCCTGCCAGATGCCGACCCGCTGACCACCGGTTACCAAGCCAGACTGCAAAATGGTGAAGCTCGAGTACCACTGTTTTTGGGCGGCACTGAAAATCAACCCAACCCAATTCTCGAGATTCGGGTAGAAGCCCGCCTCGGCACGCTCTCGAGCAGCCAAAAATTCACAGTGGCAGAGCTAGGGCTTTCCTCGAGCAATCCACTTGCGCCTGATGTCTTCCCAGTGGCTGCCAGCCCACGCCCGTTGTTTGTGCTAGGCACTGCCAGCGCCCAAGTCAATTTGGATTTGAACAGTTTTGCCTTTAGCGCCTCGGGAGGCATCCGAGCTTTTGTACGCGGCGAACTTGGCTCGAATTGGGTTTTGAGTGCTGGAATCAACTGGCAAGCTGCTTTTGACACCACATATGTTTTTTCGGGCAATTTGCAACCACCATCCAACCCATTTGAACGCTTCCCACTCTTAGGTGATGCCTCGGTAGGTGGGACGGACAGTTTATCCAATGAAGGCATTTACGCAAGACTCGAGAATGGCACAAGTTACATCATGTACGGACAAATCTCGCCGCGATTCACAGGATTGCTGACCAATTACAACCCAAATTTTAATGGATTTGCTGGCGCTTACCGCAGCCAAGGCATTCAGATTGGCGCATTTGCCGCGCTTGTCCCCAACGCCAAACAACAACTTCGTTTACCCGCCGATGGCACGGGTTTTTACCGACTTGGCAATCCTGTCGAAGCCAGCAGTGAACGCTTGGTGATTGCGGTTTACGATAAGAACAACCCAAGCCTTAAACTCGAGGAGCGCCAACTCAAACGCTTGGTGGATTACACCATTGATGAACTGACGGGCAACATCACACTGATTCGACCCTTGCTGCGTTTTACCGACAATGGCAACCCGCAATTCCTTGAGGTGGACTACACCATCAAAGGCGACAATGTGCCTCGGGATTGGCGTTTTGGCGCTCAAGCCAGCCTTGAAGTCAGTTCAGGATTGTTTGTCCGAGCCACCGCACTGCAATACCAACCCGACCCACAAGCCCGTTACCAATTTGGTGTTGGTGTTGGCTACCAAAATGGTGGTCTGCAATTGGCACTCGAGGGCAGCAGCAGCAATGGCGCTTTAGCAATCGCAACCCAAGCCGCCCTGACCGCCCAGAATTTTCAAGCCACGCTGCGTTACACCGATGCCCAACCAGATTACATTGCACCAAGCACCAATATTGAAAGCCAAGGGCGCAGCTTGAATGCTCGAGCCATCTTTGGTAGTGCCGAAGCCCTAAGCCTTAACCTCAACCTTGACCATGCCCAAAATTACCGCTCAGGCACAAGTTCATTTGGACTTGGAGCAACCCTAGCCAATGACTTTGGCACGGTGAAAGCCTTTGCTGGTGTAATGTTCAACACCAACAACAACCCAACTCAAATCAACCCACAGAGTTTTAACATCTACGCCGCCCTAGGCGCTGACCTCGAGTTGGATGCTTGGACATTTGGTATCACCCAGCGCGTTCCGCTGATGAGCAATTCCAACGCAGCATATGGCGATACCACCATGCGCCTCGAGTACAAAGTCAATCAGAATTTACGCCTAACCGTATCAAACCGCCTGAGCTACGAACCCAATGGGATTCGTCAAACACTGGGCATTGGTGCAACCAGCACCTTTAGCAATCGCGAATTACTGCGCTTTTTAGGCGGTGCAATACTGGAAAATCCACTGGGCTTTGGCAGCACCAACTTAGCTATTGGTTACGAACTTGACACCTTATCTGGCACCGCCGGACGCGCTCGAGTTGGCTTAGACACACAAATACCCTTAACCGCAAATTGGGCAACCGACCTAAGCAGCGAAGTGATTGTCTCCAATTCAATCACTGGCAGCCTAGGCTTAGGCTTGCGCCTTAACAACACCGACACCCAAGGCAGCACTCGAGTTCAACTTAGTTTTGATCCCAACGGCATCAAACAAGTTTACAGCCTAGTTTTGGTTGCCAAAACCAGCCAAGAATTCAGCATCAGCCCCAGCCTCGAGTACACTGTTCTGCCAAATTTTGTGACCGTCGGCACACGCAACCTGCGCGACGGCGGACGCTACAGCCTCGCGCTGGCATGGCGTTCAGATGATCTGGCAATCCTCAGCAATCACACTGGACGCTTTGGCATTTCAGCCCCACAAAACGACTTTTTACAAGGCGAAATTCAATTTGGCTACCATGCCAATGAAAACCTGTTTTTACGTACAGGCGCAGCCTACAGGCTCGAGCTAAACCCAAGCCTCGCCACGTTGCAATTTAACGCAGGTAGTACATGGTTCTTAACCAGAGAATTTGGATTGGGCGCAAACGCCAATGTTCTATGGCAACCCAGCACCAGCACCAGCAAATTTGCCTTTGGCGTTGAAGCCAGTTTACTGCTGACCAAAGGCGTGCTTGGCACGGTAGGCTTTAACCTGATTGGCTTTAGCGGTTTCACTGGAACAACCAACCCCGGAATATACTTTAGGCTCGACTTTATCTTTGACGAAGGTTGGTTTAAGTAACGCCACACAGGGTAGTCTCGAGTCTAAGAAAACACTCGAGACTATCTGTTCAAGTCATGGTCATATTTCACGCCAACTTCTCCCACAACTCGAGTTCAGCCTCACTTGGATTCTGCGGCACAACAATCCGAATCTCGAGCAGCACATCTCCCCTACTACCATCTTTTTTGTACCAACCCTGCCCTCTAAGCCGCAGCACGCGCCCTGCTTGACTGCGTGGCGGAATACTGACCTCACCACGACCCTCGAGCGTCAAGGCTTCGAGCTTGCCGCCTAGCACTGCAATTGGGGCTGGTACATCGAGCAGCACCCGAACATCGTCGTTCTCGAGCTTAAAAATCGGGTCTTTCTCGAGGCGAATGGTTAAAAGCACATTTGCACCACCGGGAGCTTGACCTCGGAGACGCATTTTCTGCCCATCCCGAGCGCCTTTGGGAATGCTGACCTCGAGTTGCTTATCACCAACATTGACGGTACGGGTTGTGCCTCGGAAGGCTTCGGCTAAGCTGATGGGCAGAGTGCCTTCAACATCTGGGGCTTGACGTTGAAAACCACCTTGTCCAAAAATATCTTGTGGATTAACCCCACCGGGGAAACCTCCACCGCCCCTCGAGCCTCCAAAGCCACCGCCGAACAGCGTTTGGAAGAAATCTGAAAAATCACTTGGGTTGCCTTGGTACGTATAACCGCCACCGCCTCCTCCACCGGGTGGCACGCGACCATTGGCGGCATCTGCACCATACATATCGTAAATTTTGCGTTTCTCGAGATCGCCTAGCACTTCGTAGGCTTCGTTGATTTCCTTGAATTTGCTTTCGGCACTGGCGTTACCTTGGTTTTTATCAGGGTGGAATTGCTTAGCCAGTTTTCGGTACGCACTTTTGATTTCGGTATCGGTGGCGCTTTTTGGCACGCCGAGGGTTTTGTAATAATCTTTGTAATTCATGTTTACTCCTAAAGCACATTCTACAATTTGAAAACTTGGCGCATGGATTTGAATTGCTCAAAAAATCTTAGCTCGAGCATACGCCGCATGGCTGGAAAAGCAAACAAGCCCATGCAGATTAGACCAGCCACGCCAACCACGGGCTGCCCCCACCAGACGATGTTGACCAAGCCACTGCCAAACCACGTCCATAAAAACGACAGAATCGGTAGGGAATCAAAAACGGTGAGGCTCGAGATGGGTTGAGGTTTGGTGATCTTCCAATACAAACCAAAAATAATCAGAGCCGTGAGAAACCAACCAGCGTAATTCTCGAGGGGGATCCCTTCATAAACAAATGCGCCTGTGGTGCGTTGCCAAATCCAATACCCACCGCGCACCATTTGCGGATCGAGGTAGACATCCCATGCCACCAGAGCGCCAGATGCGACCAGCACCGCCGCTCGAGGATTGGCGAGTCTTGCCAGCGTAGCGGCATTATGTGCCATCATCTGCCAGCAAAGTGGAACGAGGAGTGGCACGCCAAGCACAGCAAAGCCAAGTTGAGTACCATACGTGTAAACACCAAAAGGGAAACCAGTTTGCACTGAAAGCACCTCGAGACCACCAGCGACAAAAAAGCACAGAGTCAGCAGAATCAAGGCAGGTTTCGCCCCTCGCGTTGCGAGGAGATGCAAAAAAGCAAAAGCGGTGCTGCTCGAGACAATCAGCAAAGTTCCAGTCAGCTCGAGATTGCTTGGTAAAAGTGCATAAATGGGTTGAATCAGCAAATGCAGAAAAAACAAAACCCAAACCAAGCGCTTCACGGCTCGAGAATAAGCCGAATTGTTGGGGCGGGATGACCTGCGTTTTGGTGAAATAGTTCTACTTGTAGTATCATAAAGTGTGTCTAAGCTCGAGAAACTGCTAGAAAAAATGCAGAACAACCCCAATGACTGGACAATCTCAGACCTCGAGCGAATTGCAGAGCATTATCAGATTCAAATACGTCAAGCAAAAGGCAGTCACGTTTATTTCACATTCCCAACAGGGGTAACGCTGAGTGTTCCCGCCAAGCGTCCAATCAAAGCCATTTACATCAAAACCTTTCTTGGTTTGCTCGAGTTACAGGAGTCATCATGAGTCCAGAATATCCATTTGAAATTCGTCCGCTTAGCGTTGAAGAAGGCGGAGGTTACTTGATTCAATTCCCAGACTTACAAGGCTGTATCAGCGATGGCGAAACTCCAGAAGAAGCAGTTCACAACGGAATGGCTGCACTCGAGGGTTGGCTCGAGACACGCCAAGAGCTTGGATTACCAATTCCAGTGCCTTATTCGGCACAAAATGAGCCAGTCAAACTTGTGGCTCGGCTGCCGCGCACTTTGCACAGTCAATTGACGGCTCAAGCCAGACAAGAAGGCGTGAGTTTGAATACGTTGCTGATTATGCTGTTGGCACAAAATTCAGCTCGAGCCTCGGCGTAGACTCACAATCGCTTGCGGGTCACAAAAATCACGATGCTCGAGATCAACATCATCGCGGTGGTGAGGACAAACACACCTCGGACTTCAAATTGTCCAGCTACCCAGCCGCCGACACCTGCCCCAACCAGCGGCGCGACCCCGCCAAGCATGGCATTGCGCCAACTTTGCAAGGTACTGATAAATGCTCCTGCTCGAGCGTCCACCATACGAACGCTGCCAACAAAGAACAGTCCAAAGGCAAGTCCTTGGAAACAAGCGCTGAATGTCATCCAAGTGGCATTCGGGGCAAGGGTATACGCCAAATGGGCAAATGTATAAAAAATCCCAGCGAGGAGCAGTGAACCAGCATCGCCTAATTTTTTGGCAATGCGTTTTTCAAAGAGCATGGTTGGCAATTCAGAAATCGCCACAATCCCAAAGAAAAAACCAATTTGTGTGGCATCCCCGCCGAGCTGACCAACTCGGACACCATAATAAGGTCCAACAAAACCAAGTCCAAGCCCGATCAGCAGATTCACCAGTAAAATCACAATCAAACTGGGATCAAACTTAGGCTTACTTGGCTCAAGCATTTCAGCTTGGCTTGGCTCGAGGTTGATTGGCTCAATTGTCTCGAGGTTGATTTCTTTGTCTCGGCTCGGCTCGAGGTTCAGGGCGAGGGGAATCATTGCCATCAGCACCAAACCACTGATTAAAAACATCGGTAAGTAACCCGTTTTGCTGTAAACAAAGCCAAACGCTGCACTGGTGACAGCAAAGGAAAAACTTCCCCAGAGCCGCATTTGTCCAAATTGCAAGTTGTTGTTGCTTGCCATTCGTGCAATCAGTCCATCGCCGACTGAACCAAGTGGCGAGGCAACAATGGCGATGGCAATGGACATGATGAGCGCTCCAACAAAATCATGCACAAAAACGCCTAAGCAGAGGCTTAAGCCCATGAAAAATAAGCTCATGGCAATCATTTGCCGATGGTTACCTCGAGCATCAGCGATTCTCGAGAGGATCGGTGCGAGGGTAAAACCAGCAATCGGACCAAAAATCGCCAGTAAACCAAGCTGCGCTGGTTGCACCCCGATTTCTAACCAGCGCACCCCAAAAAAACCTACAATACTGCCAAGCGCTCCCCAAAATGCAATGAAGTACACCGAGCCACGCCAATACGGGGAGAGTTTTGAAAGCGCAGCATTCATCCTGCTCGAGTTTATTTTAAGGGCATGAGAGTTTTAAGACCAGTCAATTTGGTCATCTGGAAAAGCAAGGCAACTTGTTGTTTCGCCAGCCTCGAGCGTGAAACTTTGGGTGTAACGCTCATTGTTTGGTTTGCGGTAAACCTCAAGTTCATTGGTATTCAGATTCAAAATCCAGTATTCGGGAATGCCATCTCGAGCATAAAGCCGTTGCTTGTGGTCACGGTCTGTTTGGATGGTCGTTTCGGCGATTTCGATAATCAAATACACTTTTTCAGGCAGGATGAATTCATTTTCAGGCAAGTTGGTATGTGCCAAAAAAACATCAGGTTGAGGTCGCCCGTCTTGTGGTAACTCAATCGCACTCTGACTGAACACAGTACAGCGATTCTGGAATTGTGCAAACAGACGATCATAGATTCTTTTCACACGAAACATATGGGGTGGCTTCATGTCTTCCTTTCGTACAATGTAACCATCAAGCAGCTCAACTCGAGATTCATTGGTGATTTTGCCAGCCTCAATCAGCGCGTCGTACATATCCAAAGTAATTCGTGCGAAACGAAGTCCTTGAGGTATCGGCGCATCGGTGTTGATTTTTGGTGGCTCGAGCAAGGCAGTCATGGGTATCAGTATAGGGCAATTTTTGTGGTTTTCATAAAGCAACTCTTAGAATCTGTGGGCAAAACACCCCTTTTGTTCGCCCAAGGTTTGCTAAACTGCGGGGCGGTACTTGGGTCACGGTGGCTCAAGGTAAAAATTTCTTTCCTTACTCGAGGTACTTTTTCGATGACGCAACTCGCAGAACGCCCCAGCAGCAGCACCCGCGCCCCCGTGATTAATGATTTCACGATTAACGTGGCGACGGTCAACGGTTCAGGTTCCCAAACCGCCAATGCCACATTGGTCAATGCCTTATTTCACATGGGCATTCCTGTCAATGCGAAGAATTTGTTTCCCAGCAACATCAAGGGATTGCCAACATGGTACTCAATTCGTGCCAGTGGCGCTGGTTTCACCGCACGGCGCGATCACAGCGAAATTCTGGTGGCGTTTAATGCCAAGACCATCGAAGAGGATTTCCGCACCTTGCCTAGCGGCGGCGTGATGTTCTACCCCGATAACATCAAATTGGTTGGCTCGAGGGACGATGTCTCTGTCTATGCCCTGCCCGCCAATACGATCATGAAAGACCAGAACGTGGACCCGAAATTCCGTGACCGCATGATTAACTTGGTCTATGTCGGAGCGCTGGCGCAAGTCATCGGTATCGAAATGGAATCGATTTATGCGTACCTGAATAAGAACTTCGGTGGTCGGGCAAAACTGGTTGACCCAAACTTTGCCATCGCCAAAGCTGCTTTTGATTGGTGCGCTGCCAACATTGTCAAGTCCGATCCGTACAAAGTCGAGCGGATGGATGCCACCAAAGGCAAAATCCTGATTGATGGCAACATGGCTGGTGCGCTCGGTGGGATTTACGGTGGTTGCAC
>JAAFJQ010000259.1 GCA_013298185.1 Deinococcales bacterium | reverse complement strand
ATGAACGCACGGTGGACGCTCATATCAAGAACATTCGTAAAAAACTTGGTGCGTCGGGTGATCTCCTCGAGACGGTGCGCGGCGTTGGTTATCGCTTGCGGGGTGCATGATGCCTTGGGGCAACAAATCATGGGGAATACCATCTGGTTGGCGAAGCGCCAAAAATCGTTCATGGCGTAAATCTGGCTTGCGGCGTCGTTTGACAGCTTGGTTTGCAATCGTGGCTTTGGTCGCCGTGGGTTTTACTGGTTATTTAAGCATTCGAGCGATTCAACGAGCAGCAACTGATGTCTCGAGTGTGGTTGAAATTAATGGTCAACGTTTCGAGGTTGTAGACCCTCTGTCATTCGATATTTTCGGTAATAACTCGAGGATTCTCCAAGCCCGTAGAACTTTTCAAAACATGACAGGCACAGTGTTTTGGGGTGGACTTGGCGCAATTATTTTTGCAGCTTTTGCAGCAGCTTTGGTCACGAGGCGTTTAACCAACCCATTGATTGCCCTCGAGCAAGCCGCCAAAGCTGTCTCGAGTGGCGAGCGTGGTGTACGTGTTCCTGTGCCTGAATCCAAGGACGAATTGCAAACAGTCTCTATCGCCTTTAATCAGCTCTCGGAAAACCTCGAGCGCCAAGAAACTTGGCGGCATCAGGTTGTGGCAGACATTGCTCATGACCTTCGTAATCCGCTTGGCGTGATGCGAGCCGAACTCGAGGCGATGCAGGATGGGATTCGCCCTCGAGATGATGCGAGCTTAGAGCGGTTGTTGAATGAAGTTGGTTTGATGAGCCGAATGGTATCGGATTTGCGAACGCTCTCAACAGCGGAAACTGGTGCGCTAAGACTCGAGAAGCGCTTGGTGAATGTTCAACCGTGGCTCGAGACGATTCTTGGTTCTTTAGAAACTCAGGCTCGAGAATTTGGGATTTACCTAACACTTGCGTCAATGCAAGCTGTGTCTATGAACGCTGACCCAATGCAACTCGAGCGGGTGATTCGCAACCTCCTCGAGAATGCTTTGCAACACAGCGCGGCTACTCGAGTCGTGGTCAGTGTGGAAAATCATTTGAATCTGGTGCAAATCAAAATTGCCGATAATGGACGAGGTCTCCTCCACCCCGAGCGGGTTTTCGAGCGTTTCTACCGTGGCGATTTGGCTCGAGAACGCACCGATCTTGGAAATCACGGTTTAGGGTTGGCGATTGCCAAAGCTGTAGCTGAAGCACATGGTGGGCGGCTTGAGGCTTTGAACGATGCTGGTGCGGTATTTGTTTTGGAAATACCTAAAAGTTGAGTATAAACACTATTAAGTGAAAGAATTCACGATTAAATCGATTTTGTGAATTTCTTATCAAATTTATCTTCATTCAGTTTGTCCGCACTAAGCGTGAGTTAAAATCACATCAAGCGGTTGCTCGAGTTGCTTGGTAATCGCACTGGCTGCTGCCCAACCGCTTTCAAAAGCCGTTTCGATTCTGGCATTGCCTTGAGGCGCACACCAATCACCGCAAAAGAACAGGTTTTCTTGGGCAATAAAATGTGATTGGTGTGGTGTGACCACCTGTGCAAAGCGCCAACGATGCGGAATTGTTTCAAGTACCTCGAGTTGAACTCCAAGCACGTCCTGAGCAGCCTCAAGAAGCGGCTTAATAATGGTTTGTTGATTCTGCTCGAGATGTGCTTGACTCCATGTTGGATTGGCATGAACCACCAGCACTGGTGGTAGGTCATAACGTTTTGAATGCTCGAAACCCATCCATGACAAAACTGGATGGTCTAAACGCAAAGCGTTCCAAGAGACATCGGGTTTGGTTTTTAGAGCAATAATCAGCGCTAAACAAGGCGCGAATTTGACCCGCTCGAGGGCGAGATACGTTTGTAACTCGAGGATCGAACGGGTGAGCGCCAAGGCTTGCGGTGCTGGAGTATTGACCAAGACGGCTCGAGCCGTGTGTATATCACCGTTCTCGAGAACCGCTCGGTAGCCAAAATGATTGCTCCAAACAGCGCTGACCAAAGCAGATTGCACAATCTCGAGTGGTTGCTCATCAGGTTCGCCATCGCGCAAGACTTTACCAAGGGTGGTCATGCCATCTTTGGCAACATAACGAGCATAGCCGTCTAGGCTACCTTCAATTGTACCAGCATTCCAGTGCTTCATGCCGTACTGCCAGACATGCACCAAGCCTTTGCGCTCGAGCGGTTGGATAAAACTTCTTAAGTTTTCATTGCGAATTGTAAAAAAAGGAGCGCCATAATCGGCTAAGCCACCACTTGCTAAGCGCTTGGTGGCAGCCCGTCCAGCCACGCCACGCGATTTCTCGAGAATTCGGACAGAGTAACCAGCACGGGTTAAGTCTCGAGCCGCCGCCAATCCAGCCAAGCCCGCACCAACCACCAGTACATCTGTCGCAGTACGATTTTCCACGGCAGCATTTTCTCACAGTAAAGCAATGTGTCACCGCACGACAGATTGCAGTTTAATCTGTCAAAAAGGCGCTATTGGAAACGGTTCTACAAAAATTTTCCAATAAAATCAGCTAAGATAAGAAGGTGCTGCAACCTGAACACAAAACCCGTATTCGTGAAATCGCTGAAGAATTTGGGCATCTGCACCAAGCCAGAGAACCGCTTGAATTGGCGGAAATCATTGGGGTGCGGCTCGAGTACGGTGATTTGGGCGATAAGGACGGCGCTTATGACCCTGAGCGTAATGTGGTGTACTTATCCAAAAAAGCCAGTCTCGAGCGGCAGCGTTTTACCATGGCGCATGAGGTCAGTCATTTTCTGATTTTGGCTGATGAAGAGTTTTTATCTGATTTGCACGATGCGTATGAGGGCGATGAACTCGAGGAGAACATTGAGGTGCTTTGTAACATTGGTGCGAGTGCGATTCTGATTCCACCTGATGAGTTAGAAAGTGTCTTAAGGCGTTATGGGCAGAGCGCTCGAGCCATTGGGAAGATTGCTCAGCATTTTGCCGTCTCGAGAGCTGCTGCTTGTGTGGTGCTGGCGGAAAGCATTGAAGAACCCGCGATAGTGGCGATTTTGCGAGCCAAGGGTAAGCACGCCACGCGGCGTGAAACGCTGCATGATGGTGAAACACCTAGTCGTAGTTTAGAGGTGAGTTTTGCTTCTAAATCCGATAGCATGAAGTATTCACTTGCCAAAGGTGCATTGGTGACTTCAGACCATCCTGCATACACCGCTCTCGAGACGGGTTTGGCACTCGAGGAGGAAACGTATTTGCCGTTTAAGAGTGGTAAAAAAATGCCCGCCAACATGGATGCCCATCCTGACGGGAATTTTGTCTATGTGGTGTTTCGGATTTGATTACTTGTCTAAGTACGTGTAGCGCAGACCAAGGTACGAGGTGTTGGCGTAATGCTCAAAGCCTTTGACGTAAGTGGCAATGCCTTCGTACTGGGCTGAGTGGAACAGTGGCACCATTGGCACGAGTTGCAAAATGCGCTCTTGGGCTTCGTCGTATATCTTTTTGCGTTCATCTTGCTTGGCGGTGGCGCGTCCTTGCTCGAGGAGTCTGTCCACGGTTGGGTCAGAGAAATTCATGAAATTACCGCCGCCTTTGGTGTGAAATGGCGTGAACAAGTAATCGTCTGGGTCAGATTGACCTGATGAACCAATGATCGTGCTGACATAGCGTTTACCTGTGAAGTTCGGTAAGTAGACGCTCCATTCTTCGGCTTGGATTTTCAGGTTCACACCAATTTTTGCCAGTTGAGCTTGCAGCACTTCGGCAGGGGTGCGTAAGAAGTCAAAGGTGCTGGTGACTTTCAAATCCAAACTAAAGCCGTTGGGATAACCAGCTTCGCGCAGCAAGGCACGGGCTTTCTCGAGGTTCGGCGAACCATATGGGCTTTTGTCAAACGCATAGAAACTGCTGCTCGGAATGGTCAAACCTTTGGCAACCACGCCGCCGACTCCAAAGAGTGCCACATCCACCACTTCTTTGGGATTGATCGCAAAAGCAATGGCTTGGCGCACGCGCACATCATCAAGTGGTTTTTCTTTGAGGTTAAAGAACAAACTGCGGTAATTGGCGCTCAAACCGCCAACCACATCCAGTTTGGGATCGCGTTTGATGGCTGCAATGTCAGCCGCCGAGACGTATTCAATCCAATCCACTGTGCCTGTGCGAAGCGCAGTTGAACGAGCCGTGGCATCGGGCAAATACGAAAAGGTGATGCCGTCAAGGTAAGGCAGTTTGTTGCCTTTGGCATCGCGTTCCCAATAAGCAGGGTTACGGCGCAGCACCATACGGGTGCTTGGAATGTACTCAACAAAGGTAAACGGACCTGTTCCAACTGGTTTGGTGGAGATGGTCGGCACGGCTTCTTTCGGCACAATCACATTCAAGCTAAACGCCAATTTTGCCAGTAGTGGTGAGAATGGTTGCTTGAGCTTAAACACCACGGTGGTGCGGTTCGGGGCTTGAATGCTGTCCACTTGGGCGAAATCGCCAGCTCGAGGTGATTTGGTGGCAGGGTCTTTGATGCGGTTAATTGAGAACGCCACATCGGTGGCATCCAAAGCCCGTCCGTTATGAAATGAAATCCCTGGACGCATGTTGAATGTCCACGTCAGATTATCAGCACTGGTACGCCAATTCAGCGCCACGCCGGAAATGATTTTGCCTTTTTCGTCAAAACGCACCAAGGTATCGTAAACATTCTCGAGTTGATTGCGGGTGGCAGTTGCATTGGTGGTGTGAGGGTCAAGTCCGACAGGGTCGGCTTGCATTCCTGCTCGCAGAACCCCACCTGATTTTTGTGCCACGCCCAAGCTAACCAGTGTTAAAACGCCGAGGA